>JALHUQ010000222.1 GCA_022866645.1 Woeseiaceae bacterium
CCCGAGAATAAGAACATCGTCAATGGCAGTCCGATAATCTGACCGACGATTTGAGCGCGTTGCGATTTTGCGTAGCGGCTGAAGTCAGGAATATTCAAGGACAAGGTCGCCCAGAATCCGACCATCGCTGTGAGGCCCGCCATAAAGTAGGGGGCGAGCGATGCCCCTTCCGGCCGATTCGCCGGCACAGCAAGTACCTCGCTCATGGACACTTTCGGCATCGCCCAGACGATGAGGCCGATCGCAACAATCAATAGCAGCGGTGCCGCCAGGGCTTCCAGAAGTTTGATCGACTCCGAACCACGTATGACGACGGCAATGTTCAGTACCCAGAAAATAAAGAACCCGAGCACCTCACCGGTGCCCCCGAGTGCTGCCCAGCCGTCGAACAAGGCAGACAACATCAAGTGGATAGCGATACCGCCGAACAGTGTTTGCACACCGAACCAGCCGCAGGCAACGATGGCACGAATTAAAGAAGGCACATTCGACCCTATGATGCCGAATGAGGCGCGCAGGACGACGGGGCAGGGTATGCCGTAACGCGTACCCGGAAAGGCGTTGAGCGTCAGCGGAATCAACACGACAATATTGGCGACGAGAATAGTCCACAAGGCCTCGGATACCGACAAACCAAAATAGGCTGTCAGGACGCCGCCGAGCGTGTAAGTCGGCACGCAGATCGCCATGCCCACCCAAAGCGAGGCAACATTCCAGCGCGTCCAGGTGCGTTGTGAGGCTTTTGTCGGAGCTATGTCATCGTTATAACGAGGGCTGTTAGCGATGTCATCGCCAAGCTCGAGCTCGACGTGTTCACCGACAGTGCGAAGCTTGCTGACAGACAATGCACCCGACATGCTATTTCCCTCACTCACCGATCAGCGGGCCATAGGTTTCGGGGCGGCGGTCGCGGAAAAATTGCCAGGTGTCTCTAACCTCACGAACCATGTCGAGATCGATCGTGTGCACCAGTAGTTCGTCATCGCCGTAACTTGCCTGCGCCTCAATCGCGCCACGCGGATTGACGATGTAGCTGGAGCCATAGAATTCGCCCATGTTCATTGTCGATGCCCAGGGCTCTTCTTTACCGATGCGATTGATCGCGCCGATGAAGACGCCGTTTGCGGCGGCCGAAGCGGGTTGCTCCAGCTCCCACAGGTATTTACTCAAGCCGGCAACGGTCGCGGAAGGATTAACGATGTACTCCGCACCGTGGAGTGCCAATGCGCGCCAACCTTCCGGGAAGTGGCGGTCGTAGCAAATGTAAACGCCGAGCTTCAAGTAGGCCGTTTCAAATACCGGCCAGCCAGAATCGCCCGGTTTAAAGAAAAACTTTTCATAAAAACCGGGATCGACCTGTGGAATATGCGTCTTGCGATATTTGCCGAGATAACGACCATCCGCATCGATCACCGCAGCCGTGTTGTAGTACACGCCGGTCATGTGTTCCTCGTAAATCGGAACGACGATGACCATGTTGTATTTCTTCGCGTACTCCTGCATCAGCTTCGTCGTATAGCCGTCAGGAATTTTTTCTGCAGCGGCGTACCACTTGCGATCCTGACTGGGACAGAAATACGGTTGCGTAAAAACCTCCTGGAAACAGAGGATTTGAACACCCTGTTTTCCGGCATCTTCGATGTAGGGAATGTGCGCCTCGATCATACGATCGCGAATCTCGTCGGGCTCCATTGAACCGTCGCCCTTCAGCGCCATCTGAATTAAGCCACACTTGACCTTAGCCATGCTAACCCCCATAGATCGTTGTTTTTCAATGTGTTACGAGTCATTCTCAGGCAACAGCATACGCCTTTTACTCGAACGAAGTCCACGTTCCGTGCATCGGATTGGGCAGGATATACCAGCCGTTACCCCAATAGTCCTTGTGCTTTTCGAGCGCCTCAGCGCGGCTCGCGCTTGTCGCTGGAATCGCACATGCGCCATTTGGACTCTCGCGAACGCAAGCGATGAAATCACTTAAGTCATCGCCGATCAGCATGATGACACGGTGCGTTTTCGCCACATACTCTCGCCGCGAGAGTTTTTCCCGATCCCAGTCTGGACGCTCGTCTGCGACCATCACCTGTTCGGGGTCCACAGGTATGCCAAGCTCGCGAATGTCATCGATCGTGGTCTGTTTCTGCGGACAGGGATCATCGTTGCCTGCCATCCGTTCGCACGGTCGGTTGGTCACGAAGAAAACCGTGACACCCAAAGATCGGGCGGCACTGACGAAAGATTGAACTCCGGGAATAGCCACCGCGTCGCGGCCGCTGCTCCAGGTATCGAGTTTGTGATTCTCGAAAGGTCGGTCAAATGTCAATTGAAAATCGACATTGCTGACGATTGTTTCGTCGACGTCCAGGATAACAGCGGGTGGCAGGTTTGACGGCTTGCCGTATCCTGTCATCGCATCCCAGGTTTTATCTTCGATAAGACGTGGCAAGTCGTCACTCGCGTCGCGGTAGACCTGGGTGGTGATCGCCCGATACTCTGCCGAATGCTTGACCCACAGTAGCCCGAGGTCCTGATTAGGATCGTGTTCCTTTGTCGTCGTCGCACACGCTGCCAGCGCCAGTAACATGGCGACAATACTCGACGATTTGAAAACAGTCATGGTTACTCCTGATGCCAGGTGGCGGTCTTTCAGGTTAGCATGTCGGCCAATATTCGGGGACCCAACCATGAAAAGAAACTCGTTACTTCTGCTAAGCCTCCTGTTGGTCGCATGCGCTGTTTCCAACCCGCCTGCTTCGGCACCATCAGGCCTGACATTCGTCCACCTAAACGACACCTATCGAGTGGGTGCTGTCGAGGACGGTGAGAAAGGGGGGTTTGGTCGTGTGGTAACGGTGATTCGCGAGCTGCAAGCCGCGGGCAAGGATGTCCGCATACTCCACGGTGGTGATTTTCTGAATCCGTCTCTCGAGAGCCAGCTGTGGAGCGGCCAACAAATGGTTGAGGCGTTCAATTTCATGGACGCGCTGGCGCCGATGTACGTCGTCGCCGGTAATCACGAATTCGACTGGCGCACGCCGGAGCACCTTATCGAGGCTGTCAGGGAGTCCAGATTCGACTGGCTGGGAGATAACTATCAGTTCGAGACTGGCGACACGGCGACGGACGATGCCTTGCATCATGCATTTACTATTCAGTACGGCGACAAGACGGTCGGTATCTTCTCGGTAATAGCGCACGAGGATCATGGTGGCAATGATCGCGCTTATGCTCCGATCGACAAGGACTACCTCGGCGTTGCCGAAAAGGTGATTGAGCATTTCGAGTCCATCGGCGTCGACGCGATTATCGGTCTGACACACCTTTACGTACGGCATGACCTCGAACTAGCGAGATTGCGCGCCCGGCATCCGAAGTTTGTCTTTGTAGCGGGAGGCCATGATCACGAGCCGCAGTTCAGTCCGCTTAGTAGTGATTCAGCAGCCGTCATGAAAGGAGCATCAAACGCTCGCGTTATCTGGATCATCGATTTGGACTTCGATGCTGCCGGTCTTCCCATCATCGCCGCACAGCGAAGGGACCTCG
>JALHUQ010000223.1 GCA_022866645.1 Woeseiaceae bacterium
ATCGAATCAGCGATTCGCAGCTTTTCGCAGCATTTGGTGAGCAGCGCCTGTCACACGACAACATCTCGCATACGCTGTTGGGTATGTACGACGTTAGCGCATCTTCCTATTTGCGGGAATCAGATATTTTCTCCGCTTCTGAGGGTCCCGATACTGGTCGTCGCGTCGTATCGGCGACTTCCAACAAATAGATGTTGCCGCCGGGAGCTTGCACAAGGATACGGCCGTGAAGAAACCCAATAAACTGAACAGGCACAAATCACCACTGCTTCGGGCGGGAGTTCTGGTCACGGCGACCGTCGCTATTTTCAATTCGTCGGTGGCGGCGGAACAAAATGAAGGCGTCAAGCCGGCCGCTGTAATCCCCGCCGCTATCAACAGTGCACTGTTGGCGCCGAGTGTCCTTGAACAGAGTGGCGCCAGGATCGGGAAGATCGAAGTTATCAACGATAATATTTTCGATAAGGATGACCCGAACGAAAATAGAGTACTGCACCGGTGGGCGAACGCCTTACATATCATAACGAAACCGGAGGTCGTTACATCACAACTATTATTCCAGCCTGGCGACGACTACAACGAACAAACGATCAAGGAAACCGAGAGACTTCTGCGAAGCAACCGCTACCTCGGCGAAGCCAGGATTGTGCCGTCTGACTACCACGAGGGCATAGTCGACCTTGAGGTTCGCACGACCGATGTATGGACGTTTAATCCCAGTATTTCGTTTAGCCGCGGCGGCGGAAAGAACAGCGGTGGAATCGGTCTCAAAGATTACAATTTTATGGGTCGTGGCTCAGGCATAGGAATTAGCTACAAGTCGACAGTTGATCGAGACACTTTGTCGCTACTTTCTTTCGATCGTAACTTGATGAATTCACGATACCAGATGATCGCTGAGTATTCGGACGCATCCGACGGCTACACACAGCACTTCGGGTTGGAACGGCCGTTTTTCGCGCTCGACACGAAACGCGCCGGTGGCGCGACCTTCGGCAGTGGTCGGAGCACAGAATCACTTTATGACACCGGCGATATAGCAGCCCAGTTTGAACATACATTCGCAAAACACGACGTCTATATGGGCTGGTCAAACGGACTGAAAGACGGCTGGACCCGACGCGTCTTTTCGGGTGTGGGTCTCGAGTCCAGTGAGTACGGCGTAGCTGCGGACAGCTTGTATCCACAGGCTGACATTCCCGATAACAGGCGCTTTGTTTATCCGTTTGTTGGTATCGAGTATCTACAAGACGACTACATTACGACTCGGAACTTCGACCAGATGAATCGCACCGAGGACCGGCACCTGGGCTGGAGGGCATCATTTCAACTCGGTTACGCCAGCCCCGGTTTTGGCTCGTCAAGCCAGGCCTGGTTGTTAAGGAGTGTTGTGTCCGATACGGTTTATCGAACGTCGACAAGCACTTTCGCTATTGGAGCCGGTCTGGAGGGGCGCATCGAAGGTGGCGAGGCTCGAAATGCAAGGCTCTCGGTGAACGGGCGTTTTGACAAACACCAATCTGAGAATCGCCTGTTGCACGTCGGTCTTACCGCAAGTGCCGGCACTAACCTAGACCTCGAGAACACCACTTACATCGGCGGCGACAGCGGTCTGCGCGGCTACCCAATTCGATACCAAGGCGGCGATAGCGCGCTGGTGTTCACTGTCGAGCAACGTTTCTTTACCAACTGGAATCCATTTCATCTGTTCAACGTCGGTGGCGCCGTATTCTTCGACGCCGGTCGCACCTGGGGAGTCGACCCGGTCGACGGGGAACGTTTCGGCTGGCTCCGCAACGTTGGCCTAGGTCTACGCATCGGCAGCACTCGATCAGGACTTGGCAGAATCATTCATCTTGATCTGGCTTATCCTCTCGATGGCGGAACGGATATCAGCAGTCTTCAATTCCTCGTCGGGACACGGACGGGTTTTTAAACCATCAGGGCCCGCGTTTGGACGAATCCGGCCGGTGGTCAACCGGCCGGCCCGAGCCTAAGCTAAAAAATACTACTTGCCATCCGGTTTCAGACTTTCCAGCGCTCGATCAATCGTAAACGTTGCCGCTTCCTGCCGTGGTGGATACGCCTTGAATGTCTCGAGGTACTTGGCAACATAGGCTTGCGCGCCAATCAGAATAAACGCACGGTCAAGGTACCAATCCCAATAGGTGTTGGACGTAATTGTGGCCTTCTCATAGGGATCGGTGCGCAAATTGAACAGCCACGGAATACGTGTAAACGTGTACGGCTCACTCCAGATATTAAGAGTTCCTTCCGCGCGCTGCTGCGCGAACACGAGCTTCCAATTGTCGTAACGTAGCCCGGTCAGGTCACCGTCATCCGAGAAATAGAAAAACTCTTCGCGAGGATGCTCCGCACCGTCCTTCAGGCTCGGCAACAGGTTGTACCCGTCGAGATGCACTTTGTATTTTGTGCGGCCATCCCGTCCCGCTTTATGGCCTTTCAGCAGTTTTTCTTTAACATCAGGATCGCCCGCTGCGGCTGCCAGTGTTGGCATCCAGTCAAGGTGCGAAACAATTTCGTTGGAGACTGAGCCCGGCTTAATCACGCCAGGCCAACGGATGAAAGCGGGCACTCGATACGCACCTTCCCAGTTTGAATTCTTTTCACTGCGGAACGGCGTCATCGCGGCGTCTGGCCACGTGTTCATGTGTGGCCCGTTGTCAGTGCTGTACATGACGATGGTATTGTCGCCAATTCCAAGCTCGTCGATCTTGTCGAGCACTGTACCGACATTCTTGTCATGATCGATCATCGTGTCGTGGTATTCGCTCTGCCACCTCCCTGACTGGCCGAGACTTTCAGGTTTGGTGTGTGTGCGAAAATGCATGTGCGTAAAATTGACCCAGAGAAATACCGGCTTACCGGACTTCACACCCTTCTCGAGAAACGCTGCAGCACGATCCGCCGTATCGTCGTCGATCGTCTCCATTCGCTTGCGTGTCAGCGGGCCCGTGTCATTGATGACGAGCTTTCCGTCCTCGCCCCAGTAGCTGTGTATCACTCCGCGAGGGCCGAAAGCCTTGCGAAAGGCAGGGTCTTTCGGGTAGTCCCTGTTCTCAGGCTCTTCCTCAGCATTCAGGTGATACAGGTTACCGTAGAATTCGTCAAAGCCATGATTAGTAGGCAACATTTCATCCCGATCACCGAGATGATTCTTGCCAAACTGCCCGGTGGTATAACCCATAGGTTTGAGAATTTCGGCGATGGTCGGGTCCTTCTCGCTTAAGCCCTCATCGGCTCCGGGCATACCCACTTTACTCAACCCTGTACGAAACACACTTTGACCGGTTATGAACGCGGAACGGCCTGCGGTACAACTTTGTTCAGCGTAATAATCGGTAAACAGCAAGCCTTCATTGGCAACGCGATCGATGTTCGGTGTTTGAAAGCCCATTAAACCGCGCGTGTAGGCGCTGATGTCGCTTTGACCGATATCGTCACCCCAGATGATGACGATG
>JALHUQ010000224.1 GCA_022866645.1 Woeseiaceae bacterium
ATCCGTGAACAAGCGAAGTTGGCGGCCGGATTTCGGGTCGAACAGCTCGGCAGCTGCGCGCAGCCCGTCGTCGTATGGTGCGGTCAGCACGAAGTTGTGATCGTATCCCAGACCGAATTCCAGTTGCGTGTGCGATTGTTCGATATCGCGGCCTATTGGCTTCGCCGTTCTGAAGTCGAACGGCGACCCGGAGACGGAAAGAATTTCGCCGGTTGGGATCATCGTCTTGTCAACGGGCGTAAAAAACTCTGCACCGATGCGGAGCTCATGTTCGACTATCGATTCGCCATCGTGTCCGCCCAGATTGAAGTAGCTGTGCTGGCTCAGGTTGATTATCGTTCGCGCGGATGTGGTCGCTTGGTAATCCAGCGTCAGGCGATTACTCTCGTCAAGACTATAGGTGACGCCCACGTTCAAATCGCCCGGGTAGTTTTCTTCGCCGTCCGGGCTGTTGCGGCTGAAGCGGACGGAATTTACGCCATCAAGTTCAAGCCACTCTCCATGCCAGAGCCGCTTGTCAAAGCCAATCGTGCCGCCGTGTAGATGGTTAGGTCCATTCTTTGTTGCGAGAGTGTACGTGGCACCATCCAGTTTGAATCGGGCATTGGCGATGCGGTTAGCGTAGCGGCCAACCACAGCCCCAAAATAGGGACTGCGCTCCAGGTACGCATTGCAGCTCTCGTGACCGAGCACAATGTCTGCCGGCCTGCCATCGCGATCGGGCGTGATTATCGACGTGATGATCGCGCCGAGCTCGATTATTGAAACGCGAACACCGTTGCCGTTAACCAGCACGAATTGATGGATCTCGCGGCCGTCCGGCATTGCGTCGAAAATGGTCTTCGACATGGTATTGCTATGGCTCATCCCCGGCATTGTCCTACTTCCCGAAACCTGAATACTGATGCCGGAACTCCGCGCCATTCGGCTTTATGTTCGCTCCGCCCTCGGCGAAACAAGGATGCTCGAACCAAGGCTGTGCATGCGCTTCTGTCAGCGCGTTTAGATCGCGCATGTAGGGGATGCCTGACGAACGAAGGTCCGCACGGATAGCATCCCATTCCGGATATTTCTGAAACGCGGCCTGCCAGATAGCGCGGCCCGCCAGGTATCCAGAGGCACCTGCCGCATAGGCATGTGTCAGGACTCGCCGGAATTCGTCCATGCCGGCCCCGGCGGATAGCATAACCCAGGGGCGGCCTGCCGCTGCTCCAACGGCGTCGAACCACTGTTGAGTCTCGGCAGACCCTTGCCCGCCCATCCCTGGAACGTCTCGTGCAGGAAGTGGACTTTCGAGCTTGAAGACATCGATTCCATAATCAGGCGCTGCGAATGCCCGGACGCTCTCCAGGACCAGATCGGGCTTCTTGGTCTTCATTTCAATGTAGTCGGAAGTCTGTTCCGCATCGGCAGCGAGCGGGTATACCAGCAACTCGAAGACATATGGAATGTCGTACCTGGCGCAGGCGTCGCCAATGCGAGCGACGAATTCTTTCTGCTTTTTCTGCACTTGTTTACCCGCGTCCGGGCGATACCACGCCAGCACTTTCACGGCGTCCCCGCCGACTCGTTTGATTTTCTCCACGGACCAGTCGTCGATTTCTGATGACAGACGTCCTCCCGCCGTTTCCTCAAACAACGAGTCTTCGAGCGTGAGGATCAAGCCTTTCGCCGGGTTGAAGACCGAGATACCAGCTGGATACGCATAATGGGGATCCAACAGCATAGCGCTCGACTCGCTCTGCAATTCCTGGATGAGCAGTTTTTTGAATTCCGCGACTTGCTGCCACGGCGCTTCAGCGAGACCCAGTTGATTCTTGATGTGGTTCTTTATCGGCGGACGTTGATCGACGGCCGTCATTTTGAAAAAGCCATTCGCGTCGGCCATGCGACGCAAGCCCCATATTTTGCCGGTTGACAATTGCATGCTTGGTTCACTCAATTAGTTAGAACGTGGTGCTCGGATGATCGTCGAATATTCAGCTATCTTATATAAGATACAATATATTTGCTGGCAACTATGCCGATAATCATGGTGTGGATCAGATATTTCGATGTCTATGTGCGCCACGTCTGGGCATCCCGACGTTTCGCGACAGACGGCCAGCACGGTGGTCAACCACCCGCTCCGGGCACTATTCGTCGTAAGACGTTCGGATTTCAAACGAATTTGGGCCCCGTTGCATCTAAATCTACAAGAAAGCATAAATCGCTGTTTTGACTTGATGCCTGGGGAGCAGAATCCTGAAAATCGCTGACACGTCGGCACAGGACGTGCGGTTAGCGCCGCAAGATCCACGCCGCAATCAACTCATTCTTGCCGGGGTTGGCGTCGCCGTTATCGCGTCTATCCTGTTTGCCGCGCCGTGGGTAAAACGCTGGGCCGACGCCACCATTAGCGTGCCCGTTGATCGTGTTCGAACCGCCGTCGTCACCCGAGGCGATCTCGTCAGGGATGTGTCCGTTCAGGGTCGAATCGTTGCAGCCGTCAGCCCCACCCTCTACGCCACAGCATCTGGCAGCATCACCCTGGAGGTCGACGCCGGCGAGCAGGTCATCACCGGGCAGGTACTGGCGCGCGTAGACAGTCCTGACCTCGCCAGCGCGCTGCAACAAGCCGAGTCGACCCTTGAGCAACGAAAAGTTGAACTGGAACGGCAGCGTATCGAATCCCGCCAGCAGGCGCTGGAGAAACGCAAAGCGGCTGATCTCGCCGACGTCGCGCTCGTGGCAGCAAGACGCGAACAACGTCGGGCAGAGGAGGCAAACAAACTGGGCGTGATCCCCGTCATCGACTTCGAAAAAGCGCAGGACGATCTTCGTAACGCGGAGCTTTCCCATCGACACGCGATTGCCGATGCCGATCTTTTTGATGAACGACTCGCGTTTGAACTGCGTGCCAGCGAGTTCGAGGTGAGTCGCCAGAAGCTATTCGTCGATGATCTTCGGCGTCAGGTTGATGACCTCGCGATCAAATCTCCGGTTGACGGCATCGTCGGCGATCTGCTCGTTGCTCAGAAGTCGGCGGTGTCTCGGGACGTCCCGGTTATGGCAGTCGTCGATCTCACGCGATTTGAAATTGATGCGCTGATTCCGGAAAGCTACGCCGACGATCTGACGATTGGCATGCAAACCGAGATCCAGGTCGGTGGAGAACGTTACGACGGCCAGCTCGTCGCTGTTTCGCCCGAGATTATCAACAACCAGGTCGCCAGCCGCATCCGCTTCATCGGCGACGGCCCGACCAATCTTCGCCAGAACCAGCGACTGACGACGCGCATTTTGCTGGCCGAGTACAAAGATGTGCTGATGGTGCAGCGCGGACAGTTTCTCGACAGCGGCGCCGGCCGCATCGCCTACGTAATCAGTGCAAATGGCATGGCCGAGCGTCGCCAGATCGAAACCGGAGCACGCAGTCTCGGCTCTGTCGAAATCCTCGCTGGCCTCGAGCCCGGGGACACCATCGTAGTATCAAATCTTGACCCGTTCCGCGGTGCGGACACGGTTCTGCTGACGGATTAAGGAGAACAGCGCAATGTTGAAAATGATAAAAGTATCAAAGACTTACCGCACCGACACGGTGGAAACACACGCGCTGCGTGAATTCTCACTGACCGTTGACGAAGGCGAGTTTGTCTCCGTCACGGGGCCATCGGGCTCCGGCAAGACCACCTTTCTCAACATCGCCGGCATGCTGGAAGAATTGTCCAGCGGAACCTACGAGCTCGATGGTCGGGATATCTCGAAACTCAACGACAAAGAACGCTCAAAAGTCCGCAACGAGAAGATCGGTTTCATCTTTCAGAGCTTCAACCTGATTCCCGAGCTCGACATCTTTGACAACGTTGACGTACCGCTGCGCTATCGCCGCTTCAAC
>JALHUQ010000225.1 GCA_022866645.1 Woeseiaceae bacterium
GACATATGCATTGAGCCAATATTCGCTTCATGGGTGTCCTCGGTATAACTGAACCCGCCGTAGGCGAGCCCTAAAATGCCGGCGACTATGAGCACAATTGCCACGATCTTCGTACTATTCATCAGATTTATCCTCTCTCAAAAGCGTTTCTGCCGGCCTACTCGACTGCTTCCTCAACATCCTTTTGCGCTTCGTCGATGGCATCATCAATCTTGTTGCCGGTCGTTTCACCGCCCGCTTTGATATCTTCAACTGCCTCGTCAATCTCTTCGCCAGTTTGTTCCAGCGGGCCCTGCTTTTCACAGGCCAGGAGCAAAAACGATATTGGTATCAGCATTAACCACTTCATAGAATTTCCACCTTTTGATTTGTTTTCAAGCACGTTGAACTAACTTCTAACTACACGTACTGTATGCGCGGCCGGCAAGCAGCGTCTGTACGCTGGCGTACAGATACGTGGAAAAATGCTGCACACTCATAACCAGTACTTCCAGACACGCGCGTACAGTTCCATTGCTCGAAACGTCAGTGGGCGACGCCGCCACTCGTCCAGCACGATGGCGTCGGACTGTGCCAGGTCACGTTCGAACATTGCCTGCAGCTGTTCACCAAACTCCTGGCCCAGCACCACCGCGTTCAGCTCCCGGTTGTGCAGGAAGCTGCGCCAGTCGAGATTAGTTGAGCCGACTGTGGCCCACACGCCGTCAATCAATGCCGTCTTGGAATGCAACAGCGCGCCGTGTCGCTCGTATATTTTTACTCCGGCTCGCAACAGACGGTCGTAATAGCCGCGCCCGGCATGAAAAACCAGCCAGGAATCGGTAACACTCGGCAGGATCAGTGTTACGTCGACGCCGCGCCCGGCAGACGCCTCGAGCGCATCGAGCAACTGGGGATCGGGAACGAAGTACGCATTCGTGATGTACACACAGGTCTCGGCGCTGGCAATGGCCGATAGCAGCGTCGCATAAATGAGGCTAAAAGATTCGTCTGGCGTGCTACCGATCGCCCGTACTACCGCGCGGCCGGTTTCTTTGGGTTTCGGGAAATAGTCCTTCGCGGGTAACGGCTGCCCATCTTGCCCCTCCCAGGTCTCGATAAACAATTTCTGCAGCTCTGCAACCACCGGCCCAGTCAGTTGCAGGTCGGTGTCGCGCCACGTTGGGTGATCGTCGGTCTGATTGTGCGAGCCCTTGCTAAACGAGCCACCAGAGTAGACGGCGCTGATGTTGATACCGCCCAGAAACGCCGTGCGGCCATCGACAATCAGCAGCTTGCGATGGTCGCGCTGATACACTTCCCATTCCTTGCGCATTGCCAGCGGGTTCACGGGATTGAATTCGAGCACTTCGATGCCACTGTCGGTCAGCCGCTGGAAGAATGCGACCGGTGTCCCCAGAGTACCGACGCTGTCGCGGATAAGGTTGACCTGGATACCCTGCTGCTGTTTTTCGATCAATGCATCAGCGAATTGATTACCGACCTCGTCGTCCTCCACGATGTAGGTTTCCATATTGATGTGGTCACGCGCCTTCCGGATTGCGCCGATCATTGCACTAAAGGTGGCAGGACCGTCCTCAAGCAGCAGCACCTTGTTGCCGGTAGTCAGCGGGCTACCGACTATCGCCTCCTCCAGCGCCAGGTGACGGTCGAAAATGCCGGTATCGTCGCCGCGCTTTTCCAGGCCGTCGATGATCGACTTGCTTTTGGCTGCCGATAACGGTCCGTGCTGCCCTTCCAATTGCACTGCAGCACCGGTGCGGCGGGCCAGATCCGGAGCGATCGTAGGCAATCTGCTGCGGGAGAACACGCCGGCAAGAATGAGGGCGACAAAAATGATGAACAATCCGAGCACAACTTTCCTTCGCAAGTTCACTTACTTATGCCTAATTTAGTGCGCTCCGGAATGTGCTCAGGATAGTCTTCTGTGTGTCGAGCAATTCCGGAAGCAGCGGTGAGTCACCCGCAATGTTCAGAGCGGCATTGATTTGCTCCCGCGCTTCGCTGTTACGGCCCAGTGCCACCAACGTCATCGCCAGGTTATTGCGCGCAATGAGCGAACCGCTATCCTCGCTCAACATGTCGACGTAGAGACCCTCGGCGGCAGCGAAATTTCCCAGTGCGAACTCGGTGTTTGCCAGACCAAATCGGATAACAGCGTCGTTCGGCCACTGCAACCTACCGGCACGCCAGGCGTCTCGAGCGGCCTGGAAGTGTCCGGTCTGTTCGAGACCGGCCACGGCCTCGACATAGCGGTCCCGATCCGGGTCGGCCGGCAGTTCGCCGGGTTTCAGCGTCGTTACTGCCCAGAAATCACTGCGGCGCCAGGTGCGTAGAAACACGCTGGTGCGCGTGATCCTTCTTGCATCTGTACCGGAACGAAGAACGATCTTCCTGTTCTCCAAATCTGTGCCAACAACCACGGCATAGTGCCAACGCGGTGCCCAGCTGACGCCCAGGTTCTGCAACACAAGCACCGGCCGACCGGCCGCCAGCTCGCCGGTTATTGACGCGAGACCGGGTGCGAGAACGTAAGGAACTCTTTCAGCCGCACGCGAAGCCGCGAGAATTTCTGTTTGCAAGCTGCCCTGGCGCGCAGGAAGGTAGACCTGCGCGGTCACGGCATCGAGCGTCGTTACAACGCCGCTGGCCGTTAACAGGGTCATCAGTGCCGCGGGCCCACACTGGAACAGTTGCTGCGAATAGAACGGCGTATCCTCAAGCTCAAGCGGGCTGGGCGCAGGCCCGTAGGCGCTCACGGACGGCGGTATGGTGCTACATCCGGACAGTAGCAAGAAAACAAAAAGAGCCGACGCTTGCGCGGTACCGAAAGTTTTCAAACGGATTTGAAAATGTCCGTAATGCCGACGAGCTCCAGAATCAACAGAACCAGAAATACCACCCCGATGACCGCTATCGCGTCACCGCCAGCAACCTGTTTGTTCAGGCTACCTTCCATCGCGAGCAATTCGGCGCTGGTCATGTTGCCGACGCGTTCTTGTACGGCCAGCGGGTCAACACCAAACTTTACCAACTGTTCAGCCACATCGGCGCGCGCAAGAATGGTTTCCACGCGCGAAATCTGCGCTTCGCGCGCTTCGCTTTGAATAGCTTGTTGCGTGCCAATCATGGCGGCGCTGGATGCTTGTGCAAGGCCAAGACTCAGTAGCGAGAGTGACACCAGTCTTACTACGAAATTTCGTAACATTATTGAGCGCATTGAAGTTTCCTTTGGCACGCGTGATTCGGGTGGGTAGCCGCTGTGTAGCGACTTTAGATACTGATTGTGCTCGCTGCCGGACCGCACCGTCCGTGCGCTGCCGTACAGACGATTCAACAGACCGACGATAAGCTCCGGTTTTACTTTAGAGCAGCAAGAATGTTAGTCGCGCAGCGCAACCTCGTGCAGACAGGACCTACGTACCCCAGAACTCGAACGCAGACAAGACTGGACCCAACTGCCGACTCCGGGGAACTATCCCTCGCGCTGGAATTAGCGTTGGCCAAAGCACATCAGTTTTCACACTACGATGAGCTTACCGGGTTGCCCAACCGTCGACTGCTGCTCGATCGATTCATTCAGGCATCTGCTCTTGCTAACCGGCAACGCAATTTACTGGCACTACTGTATTTTGATTTGAACGATTTCAAGGGCGTTAATGACAAGCTCGGCCACGAAGCTGGAGACAGACTGTTGCAGCAGGTGGCCACACGCCTGTCAACCTCGATCCGGCAATCCGACACCGCCTGCCGTTACAGAGGAGACGAATTTTTGGTCCTGCTAACGGAAATAGAGGATCGCGAGCACGCCGTTACAACGCTGCAAGATATTCGCGTTCGCCTTGCCCCGCCTTACGAAATTGACCGCCATTCGATCCGACTGACAGTGCGCAATGGCATAGCGATCTACCCTGCGGATGCGCAAAACCTCACTGATCTTCTGCGGCTGACGGATCGACTAATGTTCGGCAACAAATCTGCCAGCCGGGGTCCGACTGGCGTCGCACATAAATCGAATATCTGGCTACACGACGCAGAGAAAGTATCGTGTTTCGGCCGGTAAATCGTGTTTTTTCTTAACCAACACAGGAGATTCAAATGAACAAAAACTACATTATTCTGTCACTCGTCGCAGCAGGCTTGCTCGGCGTCATAGCAGGCTCGCCCGCGGTCTTTGCGGCAGAGAAACAGAGTGAAGAAAGCCAGTCAGCGATCAAGGATGCCTGGCTGGACGGCAAGCTGGAATCAGCCCTGCTATTCAATGAGCACCTCAACTCCTTTGACATCGATACTGACGTCGAGAACAGCATTGCCTACCTTAGAGGGGCAGTAGAGTCCGATATAGACCGCGACCTAGCCGGTGAAATCGCCAAGTCCATCAAAGATGTGACCAAAGTCGAGAACGAGTTAATCGTGGATAAGACAAAAGCAGCTATGGCGAAGGATGACGAGGCCGCCAAAGAACGACAGGGATTCAAACAAAGTGTAAGCAATGCAACGCTCACCGCGCGAATCAAGTCGCAGCTGCTGATGAATGGCAACACCGGTGGCATGGCCA
>JALHUQ010000226.1 GCA_022866645.1 Woeseiaceae bacterium
GTATGCCATCGGTCTTTTTGGCTCTCTTGATGTTAGTACCTGTAGACCACACTATCGGATCGAATCGACTCAGCTGCAGTTCCTCTCCTTCCACCGGAACCGAAATCATGACATTTTCCAGTTCAACCGGTCCGATCGTCATGGAGGGCAAGCTGAACGTCTGGATTCCAGCAGCAACATCATTTACGCCAGTTGTCGTGCCCTCGATCGTAGGGTATTTATCTAGCCAGCCATTACGTTCTGCTATCGATCGTCTCAGGAGGATGGGGCCGTTGTTACCTGTATCCAGCATCAGCCACCCCTTGTATTCGCCATTCAGATTGACCCTGACCTGCGGGTGCCCGACGCCGCCCGCGCGCATCATCTTGACATTAGAGAATTTTCTTAGATCAAGCGAATCACGATTTATGATTCGCATCCGCCTGTTCGGGTAATCGATTTGCACGATAAATAAATCAAAGAACGGAAGGCCAAGGACAAAGTCAACGTCATCCGCCTTTATAGGCAAAAGCTGGTTCATGGTGAATTCGACGCCGAAGATTCCCAGACTGACACCGTTAATCATGCTGGTGTCGCGATCTTCCTTGATGCCGCGGACGGTGACGCGCCGACCTCGTGCATATGTGCCCTCGTGTGATGCAAGAAACTTCTCAGAAATGCCATGGCCGCTCGAACCAGTATCCAGCAAAGCGCTCGCCGGCTGGCCGTCTAACATCACCGGAAGAATGACTTGACCGTTGTTGATCTCTACTGGAACCCAGTTAGACACGTCAGCGGACGCTGGCGAATACAAGCACAGCACCAGCACTAGCGTAATTGCTCTCATTAGTGTTCTCCAGTTTGCATGCTGAGCAATTGTCACGGTAACGATGGTACGTCCATCACATAAGATTAGACAACTTGATATACGCCAGCTCTGGTGGCACGAAAAACCACACGACGAGCAGCGCCACGATGCCAAGAAATGCAATTGGCCAATTTTCTTATCGCCATTCGTGCATTGTTTCCTGGAAATCAGGGCGGCCCGATATGACCCAAACGCGCCTCTTACCAATGTCCGCTTCTGGCCGATTGGAGCCCGTCGCGCTTTCCCTAAAGCAGACATTCGAACGGCAAGTCTTGGAAAAAGCAGCCGCACGGATTGAATGCGAGGAAAGGGTCAGAAGTTGCCGCTCGCCCTTCTCCCCTCAGTCTTAGGCATTTGCCAAATAGCTGGCGTGCTTACCACCCTTCCCAACATTTTGACACGACGTTGCATATCCCGAAGTTGGGCACATCAACCGTGAATCACAAGACAGCTTCTCGGGAAGCCTGTACCTGATGACATTTACCGGTGCTCGATGGCTGGGTGCAGTTACGCCGGTCGGCGGGCTTTGTTTTATCTTCGGCTGGATAACGCTAGCTATGACTGCGTTGCGGGGTAGCTAGTTGTTGCGAAGCTAATTTTCACGGCTTATCCCAGCTTTTGACACAAAGCTCAGCACGCCGCAATCGACCTGAGTCAAGGCACCACGGGCAACACCACTGCACTCGCTGTGGCACCACCGTACCAGATGCTTTGTGTCGCTTTTTGGTAGTCGCCCGGTCTTGCGTACATGATGTTGTCGACGTAAGTCTGTGGATTGCGATCGTAAAGCGGGAAAAGGCTCGACTGAACTTGCACCATGATGCGGTGACCCGGCAGAAACACGTGGTCTACGTTCGGCAGCGTCCAGCGATAGTGCTCCACGTTGCCCGGCTCAAGCGGAGCTGGTTTGGCAAAACTTTTCAAATAGCGGCCGCGAAAGATCTCGATGCCGATCGGAATCTCATCGCCCGCCATCCCAGGCTTCGAGCCCTGTGTCGCAGCTTCCGGAACGTCGTTGGGATAAATGTCGATCAATTTCACCACCCAGTCGCTGTCGGTGCCGTTGGTTGCCGCAAATAGCTCCACCTCGGGCGCGCCCATGATATGAACCGCTTTTTCCAGCGGTGCAGATTTCCAGGATGCAACGTCCGGACGGTCTGTCACAAATCGTTGGTCGTGCACGAGCCACGGCTTCCACTGCGTCGAATCGTTCATGTCAATCGGACGCGGGATGAACGGCACCGGGTGTGCGGGATCGCTGACGTAATCATAATTCTCCGCTGCGGCCGGACGCTCGAAAGTGGCCACACCATTCGCTGCCAGGTAGATCGGCTTCGCGGTGCCCATAGGCCAACGCGGCGAGACCTCCCACTTGTTGATGCCGGTCGCATACGTGAGCACGGGCGGCGTGTGCGGATCGGGGCCGCCTTTTAGCCAATGATCGAAAAACGGCTTCACGTATTCCACGCGCCACTCCCGCGCCGTGTCGCCAGTGAATGTCAGCGCTCCCAGCTCGTAGCCGTAGTGATTGGCGCCGGAGTGGCGCCACGGGCCGATGACCAGCGAGACCATGTCATTGTTTTCGTCCTTGGGCTCCATCGCACGATAGACAGCCGGTCCACCGTAACTGTCCTCCTGATCCCACTGGCCGACCTCGATCATCGTCGGCACCTTGAGCGGTTCGGCTGCGAGCCATTTGTCTGCCGCCTGCAGCGACCAGAATTCCGTATAGGCCGGATTCTCGAGAAATTTTCGGACCCCCGGATAGTGCTCGATACGCAGCATCTTCGCGAAATCAGCGACCGACCCGGCTTCCAGATAGCGGCTGTAGTCGTCCATCACACCGAGCGCGAACTCGCCGCCACCGTCGGCCTTGTTGGTCGCCTGGCCAACCGCGTAATCGAGTGAACTCACTCGAAAAGCCCCGTTATGGAACCAATCGTCGCCCATCCAGCCGTCCACCATCGGGCTTTGTGGAACGGCTGCTTTGAGCGCCGGGTGAGGATGGATCTCCGCCATAAGTGCGGTAAAGCCTAGATACGAAGAGCCGATGATCCCGACATTGCCGTTCGACTCCGGCGTATTCTTCACCAGCCAGTCGATCGTGTCGTAGGCATCTGTCGATTCGTCGATGCCGGTGTCATTCAATGGCCCGATCTGCGGCCGGTTCATCACGTACTCACCGTCGGAACGATGCAGGCCGCGAATATCCTGGTAGACACGGATGTACCCGTCTTCGGCAAACTCGGCGTCCATCACATCCAGTATGTCGACGATGCGCTGACTCGCAACGCGATGCGTCGATTTATATACATCGTAAGGGCTGCGCGACAACAGGATCGGCGCGTTGCTCGTTCCCTTCTTCATGACGACGACGGTGTAGAGCTTGACGCCGTCGCGCATCGGCACCATCGTTTCGCGGCGGATGAAATCGGCCGACGGAAGTACCTGTTCGTACGCGTCCACGACATCCGGCGTCATAGGCGTGACGCGCGGGGACTCCTGCGCGAGCGTATTGGTCGCGGTTAGAACGAGCCCGGAGGCAAGCAGCGAAACAAAACGAGTAAGGTATTTCACGACAACAGAGCATACGGGCAGCAGGACGGATGGGCAATATCGGAGCCGATCCGCTACACGTGTAGTCTCAACAAGTCTATGATTTCAATGAACACCGGAGTACTTACGGGTACTATCTCTTGGTACCCAGGCCACTGAGCCGGTAGTCTCTGAAGTAACTGCATTAGGGAAACCAGCACTTGTCATTCTTCGAAGAGCTCAAACGACGCCACGTGTTTCGCGTAGCGATTGCCTACATTGTGGTGGCCTGGCTCATATTGCAGGTAGCCGATGTCCTTCTGGACAAGATCGGCGTGCCGGACTGGACCTTCAAGGTGATCATGGTGTTTCTTGCTATCGGTTTTCCCGTTGCCGTACTGCTCGCATGGGCATACGACTTGACGCCACAAGGCTTTCAGCGAACTGGGGGTGTCGATGCGGGGTCGACCACATCGATCGAAGGCCGTAATTGGCCGAGCAAGACTGCTAGCGAGCCTGCCAAAGCTTCCGTGGCCGTACTGCCCTTCGTCAACATGAGTGGCAATCCCGAGAACGAGTATTTCTCGGATGGTCTTACTGAGGAATTGCTCAACGTGCTCGCGAAAGTCAACGGGCTTAAAGTCGCTGCGCGTACATCCTCCTTTCATTTCAAGGGTCACACCGGTGACATAAACGAAATCGCCGGCAGACTGGGGGTAGCGTCAGTACTCGAGGGCAGCGTAAGACAGTCCGGTACACGCATACGCATTACCGCACAGCTCATTAGCGCCAGCGACGGTTACCACCTGTGGTCAGAGACCTTCGACCGCGAGTTGGACGATATTTTTAAAGTGCAGGACGAGATTTCCGGCGCCGTTGTCAAAGCGCTCAAGGGCAAGCTCCTGAGCGAGGAGGCATCCGGCCGACACGTCGGTGGCACAAATAATCCCGAGGCATTTAATGCCTATCTGCAGGGTATGCACTACCTGAATCGCGGCTCTGACAAAGAAGCCCTGCTAAGTGCCGTTGCCGCATACCGACAGGCCATTGATATCGATCCAAACTATGCACAAGCGCATGCCGGTTTGGCGACAGCACTGGAGAACCTTGCAACCAATAATTTCGCGGATCTTGATCAGGTGGTGAACAAGGCGGAAGCGGCCGCCCTCAAGTCCATCGAATTAGCGCCGACCCTGGCCGATGGCTATAAGGTGCTGGCCAAAATCCACTCCAGTTATCGTTTGGACAGGACAACGGCCAAGCGGAAGATCGAGAAGGCGATGGAACTCGATCCGGGAAATGTTGGTGTGCTTATCGAGTGTTCGAGAATACACGCACTCGCCAACAACGTTGAGGATGCTCTAACTGCAGCGCAGACGGCACAGGAGCTCGATCCGGTGTCGACCGCTGCTGCGCAGATTCTTGGCAACGCTTACTACTTGGCGCGACGCTACGACGAGGCCATCCTAGCCTTCCAGCACGCGCTCGAACTCGATCCACACTACCCGAGACCGCATTACGGTATTGCGATATGCATGTATTTGAGCGGCGATGTCGAGAATGCAGCTCGGATGGTGGCACAAGAGCCACTCGAATGGATGCGCTTGTCGGGCCTGGCCATCCTGCAGCGCAAACTCGGGCTTGACGATGCGGCCGAGGAAGCGATGGCGGCACTCATTGAGAGTTACCGTGACAACGGTCTCTATCAGCAGGCCCAGGTGCACGGCCAGTGGGGCGATATCGATACTGCTGTCGAGGTGCTCTACAAAGCGCGTGACTTGAGTGACCCCGGTGTTAGTCAGATCGTCGTGGATCCGCTAATCGACCCCTTACGCCAAAACCCCAAATTCGCTGCGTTGCTTGCGGAGATTAGTGATAGCTAAGCGAACTTAGTTGTGTCGAATTCGGACACTGCGTAGCAAACCAACAATCCCTGGCGGAGAGTAAGGGTCAGGACTTGCCGTTGGAGACTGGGGTCATTACTTCTTGGCATCTTCTGCTAATTCTCGCAATCTACTGGCAATTTCTGGGCTGTCAGAGAACTCGTCAGCAAGACCATCCATCATTGTCGCCGACTTTTCCAATGTCTCGCCAAGAGAGTCGTGGGCAACCTGCAACGACTCGATTTCCGTATCGATCGCCCGTTGTATTCGCCTAGTTTTCACTGACCCTATGTCGTACCGCAACGCTTCAAGACTGAAGTACGCAAAATAGGCTCCCAGCCCACCGAGGACGTAAGGTCAGAACATTATTGCCAAGACGACTATGCCGCCGCGCCCACCATGTCTTCCTGCTGCGCGTCCTAGCTCTTCGGACGACACATTGGCGGATGCGAACGGATCTTGCCAGTCGCCCCACAAGAACAGTGCAGCTGCAACGCAATAAAGACTTGCGACTGCAGTCACTACTAGGCCGACAGAGACCAACCATTGCTGCTTCAGCTTTTCCGCCAGCATTCCCAAATAGGTGCCAGCAAACATTAAGAGGAACGCTACAGTAATTAGTTTCGCTGAGAACATTCGTGTTCAATACCTTGTGATATGAATGGTCATTTACGGTTAATCAGCATTATCGTCCTTTGAAAGGACCTTCTTGTCTTTCTTGACTCTTTTCGCCTCCGGCGAATCGTCAAACTCCCGCCCCGTCCAAAGCTCAACGTGCTCAACCGTATCTCCCGAGAAGTCGGACTCAACAGTAGACTTGCGCATGCATCCAAGGCGCGAGACCTTGACCGTTTCAGATGTTCTGGACTTGCCTGACATGCAGTGAGTCTGCTGCCGCAACTCGGAAATTAGAAGTAACTAAGTCGCATTCTACGGGAACGGTGTGGCATGTATTGACCCTGACCTAGCACTCGTACCCGGGGTAAGACAGAGGCGGGACTTTCCGTTTTCTGTTCGGGCATTGAATTCGTATTTCTTGGGGTAGACCGGAGTTGCCGATTCCACATACCGGAATCCGCTAATCTGATGCAGCCTTGCAATTAGGTAGTGACAAATTCTGGCCGCTAGTTGACGATAACAATTGTCCGGAGAAATAAACATGTAAGACATCGCTGGCTAGTCCTGACATAAACCCTCCGCATATGGCCGAGCGCTTGTCACGAAATGTGACCGAGTTAATGTGTTGATCTGCCCGTTCGTGCGCAATACAAATCAATACGTTACAGCTTCAAAAGTGACAGAGTTAATTACCCCGGTTCAGGTGTTTGGTTCTCCATAATAAAGTTACGAATGACTTAATAAAGTTACGAATGGATCGCGGCTCGAGAATAATAAAGTTACGAACGGTGGTTTTTCAGAGAGATGCGATTCGCACCTAGAAAATCGGTTGTCAAGAAACGCGACAGTTTTCGAGAATTGCTCAAATAGTGATCAGTGAAAACACGGTTTTCGAATTCGCTAATGTTACGAATGAGCATTGGCGGCCAATACTTACCGCTCGAGCTCTCTGGTCGTTTCCCGAAAATTGCCGCTCACGAATGGCTGCTTTTGTTGAATGGCGAGGTCCGCTATACCCCCAATACCAGCCGCTCGAACGGCTGCTTTCGGGTTATCATTGAGTTCCGCTAATGACCCAAAGCGGAAGTTCGATATTCCATCTCTTCCCGGGCAGCAATCTACTGGAGATCAGAACTGACAAGGCTGATTTGTCTTTTTTTAATCGCATTTCTCATCGTTGGGTGCGAGGTGCAGAAACTATATACCGTGGAGCTACCGGGTTTGGCCCTGGAGGATGGGCGAAACGTTGTTCGGAGAGAACGCTACACGCTATATCTTGAAAAGAGCAATTCCGTAGATGCACCAGGGATCA
>JALHUQ010000227.1 GCA_022866645.1 Woeseiaceae bacterium
ATGCATGTGGCATCGCCGGCGTGATGACGAGTGTCAGCACTTCGTTTGCTTCAAACGCGTTCAACGTGGTGAAAGCGAGCTGCCTGAGCCAGCATTCGCTGGCTCACGAAATAGGCCACAACCAGGGCAACAAGCACGACCGTGACAGCACGACCGGGTCGGGTGCGTATGCCTACTCGTACGGTTTCCGTCGCTGCGCGAGTGACGGCTCGGGCTTTCGCACGGTAATGTCCTATTCGTGCACGGGCGCCGGTCGCGTGGCCTGGTTCTCAAACCCGAACGCGTATTACAACGGCTACTCGACAGGCATCGCCTACGAGAGCGACCCGAACAATTCGGCGGACAATGGACGTTCGATGAACAACACGGCGTCCACCGTAGCGGCGTTCCGCAGCTCTGGCAGCTCGACGACGCAGCCGGTCGCGCCGACGGCGCCGTCCGCACCCTCGGGCGCGTCCGCCACGGCGACCGCCTACAACAGCGTGACGGCGCGCTGGAACGACAACTCGGATAACGAGACTGGCTTCAAGCTCGAGCGCTCCGGCAACGGCGTGGACTTCACTGAGATCGCCACACTCGGCGCGGGTACCACCAGCTACGTCGACAATGGCGTGATCGCCAGCAGCAACTTCTACTACCGTGCGCGCGCCTACAACAGTGTCGGCAACTCGGGTTATTCGAACACGGCCTCGGTGACGACGCCGGCCGTGCCGGCACCCACGCCCCCGCCGCCGGCGACCCCGTCGAGCGTTGCCGCCCGGAACGATGCCGACGGCTCAGCCACCGTCATGTGGGCCGATGCGTCGACTAACGAGGCGGGCTTCGAAGTACGCCGCGAAACGTGGAACTCGCGCAAATCGACATGGACCGGCCTAACGACAGTCGGCACCGCGCCGGCGAACGTCACCAGCATGGTCGACATGAGCGGCAACGGCACCTACCGGTATTCGGTGCGCGCGACGAACGCGGGTGGTGCGTCGGCTCTCGCAGGTCCCGCGGCTGTCACGGTGACTGGCGGTTCCAACAGCAAGGGCAAAGGCCGCAGGTAACTAGCAGCATTCACGGTCGATTAAGGGCCCGCATCCAGAGTGGATGCGGGCCTTTTGCATTCACGGGCCCACGTTGGTCGAATCCGGCTTCCAGCGCAGCAGCAGGTCCGTGCTCCGATGCAGCCTCAGCTTCTGGTAGCTGTGCTGCCCGTGGATCTTGACCGGGTGCTCGGCGATACCGAGCGAACGAGCGATGTCCTTGTTCGTCATCCCGAGCCGAACCTGTCGCAACACAGCGTCTTGGACGCCTATGCAGTGGACAACACGACAGGCTGGCCCAATCCGCTGCCGGATGACTGAGGCTCGCCGCCCAACGCGGGCGGCGCCGACAAATTCACGGGCGTCCTGGATGACCCAGCGCCTACCTGGGGTTCTGGTTCTTCAAGGCCAGCGGCGGCCCATGCCAGCTACTCGGGCAGCTAAACCCGAACGGCACGAACTAGACCGCACCGGGCGAAGCCCTGTTCCAGTATACGGTCACTGCGGAAGTCACCGCACCGTTGAACCCGGGCGCTCAGCCTCGGACACTGCAACGGCGACATGTCCGTTGTGCCCGGCCTGCCCGACTTGCCCGTAGCGGTCAGGCGTTGGGCGAGTAATGGCTCGTCAGTACGGACGGCAGACAGGCACGGATGCCTCTCTGCCGCCCTTCTTTTCGGGAGTCCTGTTGGGGGGGCGGGTCACCTCTCATGGGCGCGCCGATCGCGGTCAAAGAAAAAGCCCGCACCCTTACGGATGCGGGCTTTTAATTTTTCAGCCTGAACGGCTAATCGAGCGGTCGCAGGTTACTTGGCAACCCGGCGACGGCTCATGCCAAGGCCCAGCAGGCCCAGACCGAGCAGGGCGAGGGTGCCCGGCTCCGGCACGTCGAGGTCGTCGTCATCGCCGACACCCAGCGTACGCGAGATCTGGTAGTTACCAAACTCCCATTCACCCTTTCTGGCATCGTAATTGCCAGTGGTCGAAACGAACTTGTAGGACCATGCCGGGTCACCGTCGAAGTCCGGGGTCCCGGAGACGAGGTTCATCGTGAACATCCAAGTCAGCACGCTGGAGGTCGTGATCTGCGGGCCGTCATTGCTGGAGCCGGACAGGCCAATGCACCAATCTTTGTCGGCGGCTCCTCCGGTCGGACAGCCGTTGGAGTTCGTGACCACACCCTGATAGATGCCCCAATTCGCTTCGGTGCCCGGCGCCGCGGAAATCGTTCCGGCGCTCCAGTTGACGCTCCCCGGCTGAGAGGCCAACGAAATAGCCATGGCATAGTCACCGAGGGCCGCAGATCCAGCAGCACCCGTAAAGTCGGCGGTGTAAGTGAACGTGTAGAGGCTGCCGACATTCGTCCAACTGACGGTGTACTTGGCACCATCCGGGCTGGTATCGACGAAGTATGCGTGCGCCGTGCTCGCAAAGCCGAGGCTGGCGACGGTGGCGAGGGCGATTATCTTGAGTGTGCTGCGCATTGTGATCTCGAGCTGGTTAATCAATTTCGATTCTGACCCCCGTCATGCGCTTCAGCGGATGACGTCCCGCTACATGAGCAAGCAAGTCTCGTGCCATATTATGTAAGCAATTGATATATTACAGAAATACATTCTGTCAAACGATGCGAGATACCGGCGCTGGCACTTTCTTGTAAAAAAAGCCGACATCGGGCCAGCCCGTTCGGGGTCGTGCCTGCTAACGGATCTTTAGAAAAATATTGTTCTAAAAGAGATACTTAGCTGGCCTGCGCACAATTGCAACGCAACCGATCGCGAAGAGGGGGCGAGTTGGGCAAGCAAGCGGTGCAAAGAATCTCGACAAACGAAAAAAGGCCCTGCAGGTTTCCCGGCAGGGCCATGATTTCGCTACAGTTTCCTGGAATTACTTGGCGCGACGTCGGCGGCTGGCACCGAGGCCCATCAGGCCCAGACCCAGCAGGGCGAGGCCGACG
>JALHUQ010000228.1 GCA_022866645.1 Woeseiaceae bacterium
ATCGATGGCCACACGGCTACGCCTATGAATACAATGATCTTAGCGATCCGGCTGGATGGGGCCCGCTGAACGGGCCGCACATTCGCGGTCGAGCGCAGATTGGTCGTATTTCGATAGCCAATTCGGACGCTTCCGCATTTGCCTATGTCGACGGCGCATTTGACGCTGCAGATCGAGCGGTGAACGAACAAATTTCTGTGGGCTAACGTGTTTCGCGGCCGCTCAAACCGTTACTTGGAGTTCTTCTCAACCAGCCACTGGGCCACCTGTGGCATCACGACCGGATAGTACTCCACCGCGCAATGCTCGCCGAGACCAAGCAACCATAGATCGCCCTCCACCGCCGACTGGTAAGTCAACATCATATCTGCAACGGGGTTGCCGGGATCGCGCGTGCCATTAACCACCAGCAGAGGCGTGGTAATGATATTAGCCTTGCCAATCTTTCCCGTAGCCAACAACGAGTTTTCCTCACCCGAGCGTATCCCCGCACACATGGCTACGACCGCAGTGATGCGCGGATCATTCAGTAGGGCAACACGCAACACGGCGCCCCCGCCATAGCTCTGCCCAAAAAAGCTGATGTGCTTGGCATCGATATCGCTCCGCTTCAGGTAATGCTCCAACACAGCGATATGGGGCTCCGAACTTTGCTCCCGCGGCCACTGCCTGCCCTCGCCGAAGCCGGGCATGTCGAAGGTGGCGACGGCGAATCCCTTCTCAAGATAGTCCTGTATGGCGCGGTAGTGGTTAGCTTTGTACTGATCGACGCCACCGCTATAGATGACGAGCGGCGGCTTCTCGACGCCGACCGGTTTGTGCAGATACGTAACGAGATGGCCTTCACGGAACGGAACGTTTACCACCTCCAGCGGCACGTCGAAAAGCTTTCCTCCCTTCTGATAGACGCGCAGCTGTGCAGCGTAGGCCTGGTCCTGTTCGTCCGAGGTAATCGTCGGAAACCAGGCGAGCGCGTAGTAAACGCCGGCTGTCATGTAAGCGTCGAGGGCTGCCCGACGCGGCCCCCGCTTGATGGTCTCGTCGCCGAGCGCCTCGTAGTACTTACCGAGGGTGCTCCACTCGTACACCCAGCCCCCTGGGGCGTCACCTTCCTGCCTCACGATCCGTCCAACCGTTTGGCGGATAATGTCCTCATCGGCGCCGAGATAATGGTAGGCCCGGATGCGGCGCTCCGGAAGCACCGCGTGCCCGTCTTGTATGTTCTGAGCAAAACTGTCCGAGACAACCAGCAGCAAGAACAGCGGCACAGCCAGCAAGGTGGCCACTGATCCGCAGCATGCGCGCACAAAGGTCTTCCTGAAACGAGTCATGAGATTAATCCTTTTTAGCCTTCGCTAAGTTTGCCCTTATTATCAGATTAGTTTCGTCATCTTACATGACACAGTCAATTCTGGAAATTACCTAACGGCTGCTTTCAAGTCGTACAGTGGTCGTTTCAGTGGCCTGTGCAGCGGTGTACCTCGACCGTCGCGTGAACGATATTTAGCGTCGATGGGATCAGCGATTTGTAGTGGTCTGGTGTTTGGGGATCATCACTAACGACGGCTATATCTGCAGCAAAGATACCGTGGCCGATACTCCAGATGTGCAAATCCGTCACGCGATCTGTTGAGTGTGCCTCAATCGACTTCTGCAGCAGAGCGAGATGATCTTCTCCGGCCTGGTTGTCGAGTAAAACTCGTGAGGACTCGCGAATGAGACCATACGACCAGCGCGTGACCAATATCGCCCCGACAATACCCATGATCGGATCGAGCCAATTTGCTCCCATGTACTTGCCAGCCAGCAGCGCCACGATGGCAAGTAGCGATGTAACTGCATCCGCCATTACATGCAAGTAGGCGCCGCGAAGGTTGTGATCATGCCCGTGGTGATCGTGGTGATCGTGGTGGTCGGGACGATGGGAATGGACTTGTTCGTGCGGGGTCGATATCAAGACCCAAGCGCTGACGCCATTGACGACGAGACCGACGATTGCCACGATCAGTGCTTGATCGAAAGCGATTGAGAGCGGATTGATTAACCTGTCCGTACTCTCAATGACCATCACTAACGCAAATCCCAGCAGCAATACCGCGCTGGCAAACCCAGCGAGACTGTTGATTTTTCCAACACCGAATGCAAACCGCCGATCAGATGCCAAGCGCCGAGAAACAACGTAGGCAAATACGGCGATACCCAGCGCGGTTGCATGCGAACCCATGTGAAGGCCGTCTGCCAACAGAGCCATCGAACCATAGATCAACCCAGCCGCTATTTCGACTACCATCATGACTGCCGTAACGACAACAATCAGCAGTGTGCGTTTCTCGCCGGCTCGTTGTTGGTCCTGGCTAAACACATGGTCATGCTTCCATCCGCTCAACTGTTTTGTATGCACCTAGAAACTCCTGATTCCGGATTAAATCCAATAATGCCTGGAACATGAGGGATGACCGGTTTGGGTTGTGAATTCAATCGGTCAATGCGACACCTAAACTCTGACTATAGAGCGGGAGGTATTGTAAATGAAGCAGAGAAAAAGACGATATTTCAACGCAGCCGAGATGGCACTGAACCAAGACGAATCGTATCCGACGAGCTGCGAAGTTATGGCGTCGTTCATCGAGAGCTTATCCCGGATACAGTTCACGATAGTGTTCAAGCCAGAAAGTTAACTTGTCAGTATCAGAATTAAAAAAACCAGCCTGGTATCAACATCCTGATGCCAGGAATCAACCTTATTCAAAGCGCGCAACGATTCCCGCGTAAAAATTTCTTTCAGGTGCCGGCTCATAATAACGGCCGCCAAAAGCGTTAATCCTTATGTTGTTGTTGTACCGTTCGCTGAAGAGATTATTGATTCCAAGGTATGGCCGAAAAGTCCAGTCACCGCGGCGAAACCTGTGTCCAATTCGGAGGTTGGTGACGGAATAGCTGCTCACTTCCACGTTGTTCGCAGTATTCGCATAAAGATCACCGGAATAGCTCGACTCAAGTGTTGCCGAAAATCCGTGCTCGGACTCGTAATGAACACCCAGGTAGCCAAAGTGCCTGGGCAGACCTGGCAGTGCATTGCCAGAGAAATCGTTGCCATCGTCATCGACAAAACCGTCGAACCTGAAATCTGACCAGGTATAGGACGCTTCGACACTCAATCCATCAGCAATGCCCCATGTCAGCGCCATCTCGGCGCCGGAGCGGCTGGAACTGCCCGCGTTGGAATAGAATGTGCGACCGGGAAACTCGGCAAGCTCAAACGGGATCAGCTCATCTTCAAGGTCAATGTGAAAAATGGCGATTTCGTGTCTGAGGTTCCGATCGCCTCCTCGCCAACCCAGCTCATAGCTGTCCGCTGTTTGGGAAATGATCGCCTGATTGAGGCCGCCTGATCCATCGGGGTTGGCTAGCTCCGTTGTCGTCGGTGTCTCGAAAGAGTTGCTGTATGCAGCGAAAACTGTCTTCGATCCGGCGTGATAGCTCACTGAGACAGATGGGCTGACGTCGCTGAAATCTCGACGCCCGGAATCATCGCCATCGATGCGAAACTGGTCCGTAACTTCGTACCGAAGATCGTCATAGCGGAGCCCAGCGTCGACGGACCACCGGGCATTGAGCTCGTACTGACCTTGCACATAAACTCCGGCACTGTCGACCCGCTCCCGTTGATCGAATACGAGATTTCCCAGCGTACCTTGGTTGTTATCAAACCTGCGCCGATCATCGTCTTGCCGGTCAAGGTCAAATCCCAGCGTTAGTCGCAAATTCCCGGGACCGGGATCGCTCAGACTGTATTGAGCGCCAGCGCCATAAAAGAAACGATTAAGGTCGACCGCGCCACCGTTAACAAACGGCAGGCGATTCGCGAAGTCACGCCAGACGTAATAGTTTCGCAGCAACAGGTCCCCGCCGAAATGATCGCTACGGTAAGTCAGGCCTAATCGTTGCTGCGACAGATCCTCGCCGGCGTTGAACAGTACGTTCGGCGCATACGCGGAACGTGGATCCGCCAGCACTTGTGCGGCATTGATACCGCCGGGGTCCAACTCGTCCGGCTGCCGCGTATGATTAAACACGACAGTCAGGGCTTCTCCTTCGTTGATAGTCCAGCGTAACTTGCTATTCAGCAAATTGCTGGCGGATGCGGAATGTCCACGATACCCATCGAAATCCTGGTGTGACGCGTTGAACAGATAATCAGCACTCTTCAGTTGGCCAGCGACCTTGAGTTGATATTTTTCGTAACCGAGTTCACCAGCGGCGATCATTCCTTCCACGAACGGCACCGGTCCACCGAGCTCGCTTCTAATCGAGATGACGCCGCCGGAGGCGTTGCTATATAACGATGATGCTGGCCCCCGCAACACCTCTATCTGTTCGGCCGATCCAAGATCGATGCTATCGACCTGCGCCTGGCCGTCTGGAAGCGTCTCCGGAATGTCATCGACGAGTATTTTTATGCCGCGAATGCCGAAGCTGGATCGCGCGCCGAACCCGCGCATGGCGATGCGCAGGTCCTGAGAGAAGTTGTAGCGGTTTTGGATGTACAGACCAGGAATACCCGCAAGCGCTTCGTCCAGACCCAGTTGCTGGGTCGCATTTTGTATGCGGTTCTTCTGCACGATCGATATTGAACGTGCGACATCCTGCACTGCCGTCTCAATTCTGGTCGCGGTGACTACGATCTCGTCGAGAGTGGCCGACTCCGGTTCCGCAGCCGACGCCATCGACGCGCTGAGAAGAATTAATATACTTGACGCCAGGGAGTCCAGGATCGTTGCTCGTTTACATCCAATACGCTGTCACCAGGCCTTTGATGTTACTTTCTACATTGATGAAGCGTTCGTCAAGATTAATGTAGTGAAGAACAGCTTTTCCCTGGCCAGAAGATAATTTGTCAATACCACCGCGGACACGCCAAGAAAGGATAAGAATATGCGCCTGCTCAGTTTCAAACATGGCAACTCAGACTCTTACGGCGTTGCAGAAGACGACTATGTGGTCGATGTCGGAAGTCGCTTGCAACGCGCATATCCGACACTGCGCGATGCCCTCTGTCATCTGCAAGAGATCGAGGCCGCAGTCGACAATGCGCCTAGAATCAAGCTTGCACAAATTGAGTTCTTGGCGCCCATATGGAATTCAGCACGAATCGTTTGCGTTGGCTTGAATTACAAGGCGCACATTGCTGAGACAGGCCGCGACACGCCGCAGTATCCGATCCTTTTTCCGCGATATGTGGATTCACAGGTCGGTCACAATCAAGCAATGGTGCGACCCAAGGTATCGACGCAGTTTGATTTCGAAGGTGAGCTCGCCGTCATCATCGGTAAAGAAGGACGGCACGTTGCCGTCGAAGACGCGATGAAACATGTTGCGGGATACTCCTGCTTTAATGATGGATCAGTGCGGGATTATCAACGCCACACGAGCCAGTTCATGCCCGGGAAATGTTTCTGGCGATCCGGGTCATTCGGTCCCTGGCTGGTCACCCGCGATGAAATCGCTGATCCGGATCAACTGCGCCTGCAGACCCGTCTGAATGGCGAGGTGATGCAGGACGCCTGCATCGATGACCTGCTTTTCAGTATTCAACAGCTGGTTTCGTATATTTCGGACATTTGGCCACTGGCGGTGGGAGATGTTATCGCGACGGGAACGCCTGGCGGTGTAGGCGCATTTCGTGAGCCAAAGGTGTGGATGAAGCCGGGAGACACCGTGGAAGTGGAAATCACAAAGTTAGGGACACTGACCAATCACATTGTTGACGAACTCTGACCGAAGGTTCTTCAGGTTCGGAAACCCTCTCGCGACAACGGTAGCGTGCGTGCGCGATGACCCGATGCTGCAAAAATAGCGTTGCACACCGCAGGCGCGAGCGGCGGTAGCGCAGGTTCGCCCAAACCAGTCGGTGGGAAATCGCTCTGGATAAAATGCACGTCAATGTGCGGCGTGGCGGCGATACCCAGGATCGGATACTGACCAAAATTGGATTCCTGTACGCGGCCTTGCTCCAGCGTTATTTCCAGGCCCAGCATCGTGCTTAAGCCATCAATCACCGCTCCCTCACATTGATTTTCAGCGCCGCTTAAGTTGACGATCGGACCGATGTCACCCGCCACTGTTACGCGGTGGACTGTGAGCTTCTTGTTTGGGTCCACGCTGACCTCAGCAACCTCGGCGAAGTGACCGGCATGACAGAAATAAAAGGCAAGCCCACGTCCGCGGCCTGCGGGCAATGGCCTGCCCCAGCCGCTTTTTTCGGCGGCCAGCTTGATGACGGCCGCAGCCCGGCCCGTGTTAAGGGACCGGTCGTCGCCCGGTTGGAGCCAGCGCGGCTCTCCCATCACTTCGAGCAGGAACTCGAGATGGTCGCGCCCGGCCGCGATTGCCAGTTCATGTAGAAAACTTTGTTCCACGAACGCTAGCGCGTTCGAGCGAGGTGCGCGCCAGGGCCCGGTTGGTGTCTTCCATGGGAGCAATGTTTGCGTGAGACGGTAATTCGCGAGTAAAGGCGCGGGAAACTCTCCATCCGGAATGTCGCCGCGGCTTGTGGGAATCTGCCCGTCGGCGGAAAAAGTAATGAAATGATTCTGCCAGCCGGACAGTTTCCCGGAGGAATCGACCGCAGCCTTCAGGGAATGAAACCCTCCGGGACGATAAAAGTCGTGAGCCATGTCGTCTTCGCGCGTCCACTGGAGTTTCACCGGCGCACCTACGTGCCTGGATATGGCCGCAGCCTCACACATGTAATCGTTCATCAGGCGTCGTCCGAAACCGCCACCCGCCCGCAGCTGGTGCAGGGTTATCCTGTCCGTCTCAATCCCGAGCGTATGCGCGACCAGCTCTATGCCGCTGTCGGGAGTCTGCGTTGGTGCCCAGATCTCGATAGCGCCATCCTGATACCAGGCGGTGCAATTCTGTGGCTCGAGTGGTGCGTGCGATACGAACGGATAGGTGTAGAACGCCTCGACGGTGTGTGCAGCATGTTCGAACGCATCATCCACGTTGCCCTGCTCGACAAGCGTCTCTTTACCGGGCTTCGTCGCGAGCGCCGTCGCCTGGGCGATAGCATCACTCCAGCTATCCGTTGCGGCGTCGCTCTCGTCCCACGATACGCGGAGCTGCTGCTTCGCAGCGAACGCTGCCCAGGTCGACGTGGCGACAATTGCGACGCCGGGCATGAGTTCCGTCGTCAGTCCGTTGCCAGCAAGCACGAAGGCATCGCGCACGCCGTCTAAAGCGCGGATCTGATCCAGATTCGCTGAAGCAACGCTGCCACCGGTCGCCGGACATTTCTCATACACGGCATACAGCATGCCGGGTACTACCTGATCGATACCGAACAGCGCTTGTCCCGTGACAATAGCGCGATTGTCGACACCCCCGACTCGCGTGCCGAGCAAGCGGTATTCCTTGCGCTGTTTCAATGTGACCGATGTCTCGCCGGGTACGGGCAACGCCGCCGCATCCTCCGCAAGCTCGCCGTATTTCAGGCGGCGACCGCTGCCGGTGTGTATGACCGTGCTTAACCGGGTCGTGCATTCTGATGCTGCCACGCCCCAGCGCTCGGCGGCGGCGGTGAGTAACATTGACCGGGCTGCAGCCCCGGCATAGCGCAACTGATCCCAGCTCATCGCGATCGAGCGCGATCCACCCGCACTTTGCCGCCCATAAACTGCCGTATTGATCGGTGCCTGCTCGACGCGCACCTGCGACCAATCCGCATCGAGTTCTTCGGCAACGATCATCGGCATCGCGGTCTTGATACCCTGGCCGATTTCCGGGCCCTTGGAGTAGATAACAATCGAGCCGTCAGGCGAGATCTGGATGAAAGCATTCGGGGCGAAGTCGCTCGCGAGAATGTTGCTCGCTGACGCGACTGCCCGCGATGGGCCGCCGAGGCACACACCGAGGACCAGGCCGCCACCACTGATACCCGCGATCTTGAGAAAAGTGCGCCGGTTGATTTGGCCGCATACGGTGTTTGTTGCGTCGCTTGTCGCCACGAGATGCGCCGACGCAGGATTGGCAAAAATTCGGGGCTGGTTGATCTTCATACCTGATCCCCCTTGTTCGCAATTTTCGCCGCGGCAGAGTGGATAGCTTTGCGGATACGAACGTAAGTGCCGCAGCGGCACAAGTTGTCTTGCATGGCGTCGTCGATATCAGCATCGCTCGGCACCGGGTTTCGCTCCAGCAGCGCCGCGGCACTCATGATTTGACCGGCCTGACAATAGCCGCATTGGGGCACGTCGTGTTCGATCCATGCTTCCTGCAATGGGTGCAAGGTCCCGTTCTTGCTGGCCAGACCTTCAATGGTGGTGATTGCCTGGCCCACGCCTGACCTTGCAGGGACGCTGCAGGAACGCACCGGTTTGCCGTTGAGGTGTACGGTACATGCGCCGCAAAATGACTTGCCACAACCGAATTTTGTTCCAACCAGCCCGAGGTCGTCGCGCAATACCCAAAGCAGCGGCGTCGAGGCGTCAACGTCAATCGAGTGTGCGATGCCATTTACGGTGAGGTTGAGCATGACGTACTCCGGAGCTGCATACGAGGAGAAAAGTCTACTGGCTGGCCTTTTTCGCGGCCAGTTTTTTAACTAACCAGCCCGCCATCTTTGGCATGACGATCGAACGGTACTGGCCAAAACAATGCTGGTCGCCGCCCATGATCCACAGATCTGTTTCTTTCCCGGAGTCTGCCAGTAGATGGAGATCTGACATCGGTACGAGATTATCGAGATCGCCGTCGACGACGAGCGTCGGAACTTTCAAGCTGTCGGGCCCTTTCAGGAGCCCCTGCTTGACCAGTGAGAACTCAAGCAGCTGTTGCTGGACCGCGTTGGCGTCGTCGCGGGGCATGTGAACGGCGCTCGCCAGCGCTTCCTGAATTTCCCATGGGCCGCCATACAGAGTTGGCCACGCATCGTGAACCGGGGCGCAGGCGGCAATAACGGCAAACAGTCTTTCTTCAGTAATTGCGTTGCGGGCCGCGTAGTAGCCGGAAAAACTGAATCCCACATGCGCAATGTACTTGCCGTCGATCAATGGGTAGGTCTGCATGTAATCAATAACAGCACTGTGCAACGTGTTCGAGTCCGGTCGTGCAGCCCAGTCAGAGTTTTCACCGGTGCCGAGCACATCAAAGGTCAATACGGCGAAGCCGGCTTCAATATACGGTTGGATATTGTTGTAAACATCGCCTTTCCAGGTGTCGATACCGCCATTCCATAAGATCAGCGCCGGTTTCTCGACGCCTGGCGGCATGTGCAAATACCCCTGTATTTCATGCTTATCAAAGGGAATTTTGACGACGACTAATGGCGGATCGAAATATTCGCCGGCCCGCTTGTAATACTTTAAGTGCTCTTGATAAGCATGCAGCTGACCCGGAAGTGTTTTCGCCGGGAAGCGAGAGATGCCGTAATACTTGGACGCAGTCAAAAAGGCATCGCGAGCCGCATTTCGATCGCCTGCGGCTGCAAACGTCTCACCCTGGTCGGCAAAGTAGTCGGCAATATGTGACCACTCGTAAACCCAGGACCCCGGATCAGTACCTTGCAGATGATCGACGCGTTGGTAGGTCGAATAAACGAGGTCGCGGTTTTGAGTTTGTGCCGTCCAGAGTCGGAGTCGTCGTTCTTCAACGAATTCCTTGCCGTCCCCGGTATCGTCAGCATGCAGGAAAATCGGCGTCAATACGCCGAGACTGATCATCAAGAAAAACAAACGCTGCAATCGCACGCTGAACTCCCACAGCTTGGTGATGGATCGCAATATACCCCTAAAAGCTGCACCGCATCCGAACAACAACTGGAAGCCGCCACACATGCCTTCAATGTGAAATACGACGTCGAACATATTTGGAGCGCATCAGGGATGGATAATATGTTTCACAGCTCCTACCTGTTCCTCATGGATCGGCAGGGCGAATTTCTCGAGGTGTTCGGTTACGGCACCAAGGCTGCGGTTATCGAGGCTAAACTGCGTGACTATCTTTGATCGCGACTGGCTGATGAATCGACGAGCGCCTGCCTAGTGCGAGCCGTGCGAAGTATGTCGATGTGGCCTGCCGGTAGCGCAGCCACAA
>JALHUQ010000229.1 GCA_022866645.1 Woeseiaceae bacterium
CTTCCGCATCCAGGTTTCGTTCGCCCTGGCTAAGCTGTAGGCTGCCCGACAATGTCTAATGTTATCCGCACCTTAACAAGAAAACTGCCGCTGATTCTGTCCGCTGCCTTACTACTGTCGACCAGTACAGCCCTGCTTGCGGAGGAGGCGGCCAACGACGGTGATATCGCGATCGCAATCGTCGTGCACAAAGACTTGCCCATCGAGAATTTATCGCTCGTAGAGTTGCGCAGTATCTTTCTGGCAGATCGGCAATTTTGGGAAGATAAGACGCGGATCACACTGCTGGTCCGTGCGCCACTATCGGATGAACGATCGTTTGTCCTGGAACGTATCTACCAGATGTCAGAAGCGCAGTTTCGACAATACTGGATCGCCAAGATGTTCCGTGCCGAAGTCCCGCGCGGACCGAAGATCGTACTGAGCACCGACATGACACTCGATCTCGTCGTCGCGATTCCAGGATCGATCTCGTTTACACGTGCCGACGCCGTTACCGATGATGTCAAAGTCATCCGCGTCGATGGCCTGCTGCCCAGCGACGACGGTTATCCGTTGAAATAGCTTGTGAGGGCTGCGCGCTCGCCAGCTCCAACGCCCGTTGTGGTCAATCTGGCGGCTGCCGCCGCGAACATTTAGAATGCTTCGTAACGAATTCGAGGGTTTATTGTGGCCGGTGGCTTTGCAAAAGACGGAGCGGTGCAGGATCAAATTGACGCGACCATCGAGGATGCCGTCAAACACGCGCGCGATCAGCTACCAAAAGGCGAAAGCCTGAGACGTTGCAGCGAATGTGACGCCACAATTCCTGAAGCACGGCGCAAAGCTGTTCCGGGTGTACGGCTATGTATCACCTGCCAGGGCGAGCGGGACGAGAAAAACAAATTATCCAGCGGCTATAACCGTCGCGGCAGCAAGGACAGCCAATTAAGGTGAGTTAAGGTGAGTTAAGGTGACAGTGACCTTAACTCACCTAATCTAGTCTTTCCGATTAGCGACAACTACCAACGTCGGGATCCTTCGTTCGCGCTCTCGGCGTGCATCGGCAATATTCTTCATCCTCGCGGTATCCGCCAGATCCGGGTCCTCGATCACGATCGACGAGTGTCCCGCGGCGTACACCATCTTCATCCGATGATCGCCAACCGCAATAATGTCATTGTGCAATAGCACTTTGCTTCGCACGCGCCGGGAATTAACGAAAGTTCCATTGCGACTCTTGAGATCGACAAGAACGACCGCACTCCTGTCGCGAATTAGCAGTGCATGCTGATTGCTGACAAACTGATCGGGAATAACAATATCACTAAGGTCGGACCGGCCGATCAATGCCCTCTTCTCGGTCAAACGGACTGCTCGCGGCGGCTCACCGGTCACCGAAATGATCATGACCGGCGTGTCGTCTAATACAGGTGCGTCGGGGTCGACTATGTCGTCAACTCGAATAGGGAAATCGCCACCCTGCTCCATGATCGATAAAGCCATCGCATCCAGTTCGCCCGGCCATCCACCTGACAAAGCGTGCAGTTTTTCGCAGACCTCAACTGAGAAGATGTCATCCGGTCGCTCTACACCGCCAGACCGCAACTTGGTATACAAGTAACGCAATGCTTCTGCTGAAGTCATCGGTCCCAAGCCAAAGTTTCCGACTACACGTTGCGCAACTGACGTCATGCTTGGCGATTTCACGATGCGTTCAATACTTCGGTTGCTAAGCAACACAAGGCGTAATGCGTAGCGCCCATTGACGGTGAGTGTGGCAAGTTTACAGATTGCGCCTAGCGCTCCTGGAAACATGCTGCCCACGTTTTCCAGAACCAGCAACGGGGCCTGATTGGATCGCGTTTGCTGAGCGAGGAACACGTGCAACATGTTCAACATTTCGTCAGTGGAACTCAATGCGACGTGGTAGCCGAACTCCTCGAGAATTTTCGTTAGCAGTTCGGGTGTTCGCATTCGCGCGCCATCAACTAGTGCAACGGCGAGGCTTGATTGAATCTGGCGGACGAATTGGTTGGCTGCGACAGACTTGCCGGATGACTTTGGTCCATATAACAGAGCGACGCCCCGCTCGTCTGTCAAAACTGTGCCGAGAAAATTTATTGCGTCTTGTTGCGATCGATAACGGACAAATGTCCTCTGTTCGCGCAACCCTGCCCCATCTGCATGCATTACCGTCGCTCTAAATCAAAGCCCCCGCCTGATTCGTCTCCTGGGACTTTCGCGCAAACACACTACAGCGTCCAGATGTCTCCAATTGGCAACACCTGGGTGACGGTCCTCGGTGATTCAGCCTAATAGGGCCTTGAGCTCGGCGACTTCCTGCTCAAGTTTATCAACGCGTTCAGTCAGTTCCGCGACACTATCCTGACCGCGTTCTGCAGCTGGCCTGGTAGCGAGAACCTGCTTTGCACGCGCCTCGATGTCGACCGGCCCGGAAAACAAGTGCATATACTCGGAGTCTTTTCTGCCCGGCGCGCGCGGCAATTGGATGACTAGCGCCGCCCCCGCGTGGTTGATCAAACTATCCAGAGCGGCAACCACCTCGGCATTATCCTTGAAACTGTGCAAACGGCCGCTTCGGGCTTTCAGTTCGCCCGGCGTCTGCGGGCCACGTAACAACAATAGACAGACCACCGCAACCTGAGCGGGTTCGAACTGGTAGTTGCTGTAACGCGTGCTGCAGAATCGCTGCGAATATTTCTCGGCCCGACTTTTGAAATTCTCATCGGTGCGAGCCAGGTGCTTTTCTTCCAAGCTGCGAATCGTGTGCTGAACTTCGCCAGGCGTCAGAGACATGACGGGTTCGCGAGAAGATTTTTGATTGCAGGCGGTCGTCAACGCATTTAGCGTCATTGGGTATTGATCGGGCGTGATGATCGATTTCTCAATCAAACATCCAATGATACGGGCCTCAATATCGTTTAACTTAGTAAGCACGAACAGGCCCTCGTTTGGATTAGCGCAGAATGACGTCCGTCAGTATATCGTGGATTACATTCGTCGCGACCTCTACCAGAAGAACTTTTCCATCCACAATGATGCGCTCAAAACCGTGCGGTGGCGACGGC
>JALHUQ010000028.1 GCA_022866645.1 Woeseiaceae bacterium
ATGTGCGGATCCCGCGACATGGTGTTTCCGTACCTGAATATGCTCAGTTACTGGGTGTATCTGCTGTCGGTCATCATTCTGGTCACCAGTTTCTTCGTGCCCGGCGGTTCTACCGGTGCCGGTTGGACGCTATATCCACCGCAAGCCATTTCGCAGGGCACGCCCGGCGTCGACGTCGGCATCCTGCTGATGCTGGCGTCGCTGGCGATTTTCATCGTCGCTTTTACGATGGGCGGTCTGAACTACGTCACGACGGTACTGCAGGCCCGGTGCAAGGGCATGACGCTCATGCGTATGCCATTGTCAGTCTGGGGCATCTTCATCGCCACCATACTCGGCCTGCTGGCTTTCCCGGCTCTGCTCGTCAGCGCGATTATGATGTTGTTCGACAAGACGCTGCACACGAGCTTCTTCATGCCGGCGATCAGTTCGATGGGCGTGGACCCCGGTTACACCGGTGGTAGTCCGATCCTGTTCCAGCATCTGTTCTGGTTCTTCGGTCATCCCGAGGTGTACATCGTGGCGCTGCCGGCATTCGGCCTCGTGTCCGATCTCCTCAGTACGCACGCCCGCAAGAATATATTCGGCTACCGCATGATGGTCTGGGCCATCATTGCCATTGGCGGCCTGAGCTTCGTCGTTTGGGCGCACCACATGTACGTCAGTGGCATGAACCCCTACTTCGGTTTCTTCTTTGCAACGACAACTTTGATTATCGCCGTGCCAACGGCGATCAAGGTATACAACTGGGTACTTACGCTGTGGCAGGGCGACATCCACCTCAGGGTGCCGATGCTGTTCGCGATCGGCTTTATCTTCACGTTTATCCATGGTGGCCTGACCGGCCTCTTCCTGGGTAACGTGACGATCGATTTGCCCTTGTCGGATACCTACTTCGTGGTGGCGCATTTCCATATGGTGATGGGCGTGTCGCCGGTATTGGTGGTGTTCGGCGCGATCTATCACTGGTGGCCGAAAATTACCGGCAAGATGTACAACGAGACGGTCGGCAAGTGGCATTTCTGGATGACATTCCTTGGCACCTATGCCATCTACCTGCCGATGCATTACCTTGGCTTCGCGGGCGTACCACGTCGCTACTTCGCGATGGGCAATACGGATTTCCTGCCGGACTCGGCTCAGGACCTCAACGCCGCGATTACCATGGCGGCGTTGTTCGTGGCCGCAACGCAACTGCTATTCTTCGGCAACATGATCTGGAGCCTGGTGAAAGGACCCAAGTCTGATCCAAACCCGTGGCATGCCACGACACTTGAATGGCAGACACCGGATCATCCGCCGAAGCACGGCAACTGGGGTCATGATCTACCCGAGGTGCATCGCTGGGCCTACGACTACAGTGTGCCCGGCTACAAGGATGACTACATTCCGCAGAACGTTTCGGCGGACGACGCGCCGGCTGGGCGAGATCACGATGGAGCGCACTAGGTGACGATCGCTCTCGGCTTTCTCGCCATCATATTGGCGACCTTGCTTGGCTGGTTGCTCAAGCAAACCTTCAATGCGGCCCCGTGGGAAATGGAAACCGTTAGCGCTACGGCCCACCACGGTCCGCTCGGTGCGGACAAAAGCAAGCTCATAGCGCTGCTTACCTTGCTGGCTGTTGTGTCGTCATTCTTCGCTTTGATCCTGAGCGCGTACTCCTTGCGTATGGAGCTGGGCGACTGGGTGCCAATGACGGAACCGCAGCTGCTGTGGACCAATACCGTGATGCTGATCATCGCGAGTGGCGTGTTTCAATGGACGCGAAATGCCGCGGTCCATGGGCAGCAGGGACGGTTAAAACCCGGACTCCTGATTACGGGTGCGCTCACACTCGGCTTCGTACTGGGGCAGTTTGTAGCATGGCAGCAGCTGCAAAATTCGGGGCAATTCGTTTCGAGTAACCCGGCGAATGCATTCTTTTATTTCTTGACGGGCGCACACGCGGTTCACATTTTGGGTGGATTGTTCGTGTGGGCAAGAGCGACTCAGAAGGTCGTACTTGGTACAGGTGATGCGGACTCGATCAGGCGCAGTATTGAGCTATGCACGATCTACTGGCATTTCCTGCTGCTCGTCTGGTTAGTTCTTTTTGGATTGCTGTTATCGACCTAAGGGGTCCTTATGTCAGAAGCGGTACTGGATAGCGGAGCGGCCGAAGCTCCAGGTACGAAAGGTCTTGTAGAGGATTGGGCTCGGGACAAGCAGGTCTTTGGTGTGCCCTGGGGCAAGGCCATGATGTGGATCTTCCTGCTCTCGGATACCTTCATATTTAGCTGCTTCATCGTCGGCTACATGTCTGTTCGTATTGCGTCGACGGATCCGTGGCCCGTCCCAAGTGAGGTTTTCGCACTGACGATGTTCGGCCATTCGATACCGCTGGTACTGATCGCGATCATGACGTTCATCCTGATCACGTCATCGGGCACGATGGCCCTGGCCGTGAATATGGGGTATCGCAAAGACCGTAAGAAGACGTTCTGGCTGATGGTCGCAACAGCAGTACTAGGCGCATCGTTCGTGAGTATGCAGGCGTTCGAATGGAGCAAGTTGATATCAGAAGGGGTTCGACCGTGGGCTAACCCGTTTGGGGCCGCGCAGTTTGGATCCAGCTTCTTCATGATCACGGGTTTCCACGGATTGCACGTATCGGCCGGTGTTATTTATCTGTTGGTCATCGCTTTTCGCGTGAAGAATGGTTTCTACGAAAAACGTGGCGGCAATTACGAAATTGTCGAGATCACGGGATTGTATTGGCACTTTGTCGATCTCGTTTGGGTATTCATTTTCGCGTTTTTCTATCTCTGGTAGACAAGTTCAGGAGTCGCCGACATGGCCGCAGAGGGACAACAACATCCGCTAAAGATCTATTACATGGTCTGGATACTGCTATTCGTAGTCAGTTTCTTTTCTTACATGGTGGATATTTTGGAGTTTCATGGAATGACGCGCTGGACGCTGATTATCGTCTTCATGCTCGTCAAAGCAGGATTCATCATCGCGATCTTCATGCACATGAAGTGGGAACGCCTCGCGTTCAAGATAGCGATCCTCGGTCCGCCGGTCGCTATACTGGTGCTGATCAGTCTGATGTCGCTTGAAGGCGGGTACGTTGAAAACTCACGAATCCAGAACTACGGCGAAAGTACGTTTGAAGCGGAGACGCCTGGGCATCACTAAGGCCGTTTCAGAGTTAACGAAGAGGCCCGTTTACGGGCCTTTTTTTTGGCTCGGCGATCAAGCTCACGACCTGCCGCGAAATGGTATTCTCTTGTCAAACCAATAGGGGCCAAGAGGCGAAGGGTGACTGGAGTACCAATGGCGCAAAAGGGTATGCCAAGAGTTGCGTCTTTCGACAGCACGATGATGATCAGGACGATGGAGGCAAGCGAGTGAAAAAACCCGAAATTGCGAGCAGCGATAGAGACATTGCCAGATGCTTTGCCGTGTTGTCGGAGCTGCGGCCACACCTGCAGGAGAGTACTTTCGTCGCGATGGTCCGGGATATGGAAACGCAAGGCTATCGCCTGGTCTTTATTGAAGACGGCGACGCGGTTGTTGCCGTCGCGGGCTACCGCATATTCACCAGCCTGGTCATGGGCAGGAACCTGTATGTCGACGATCTCG
>JALHUQ010000029.1 GCA_022866645.1 Woeseiaceae bacterium
CGACATCACAAAACTCGGGTGGCCAGTGCCACAGCCCAGGTTAACCAGCCGACCTTCGGCCAACAGGATAATGCGTTTGCCATCCGGGAAGATCACGTGATCGACCTGCGGCTTGATATTTTCCCATGTGTATCGTTTGAGGTAGGCAACGTCGATTTCACTGTCGAAATGGCCGATGTTGCAGACGATCGCCTGGTTGCGCATGCGATCCATTTGCGGGCCGCTGACGACGTGGTAGTTACCGGTAGCAGTAACAACGATGTCCACTTGATCGCAGATGTCATCGAATTTCACGACGCGATAGCCTTCCATCGCCGCCTGCAGCGCACAAATCGGATCGATCTCGGTGATCCAGACGGTCGCGCCCAGCCCCTTCAGCGATTGGGCACAGCCTTTGCCGACATCGCCGTAACCGCACACGACCGCCACTTTGCCGGCGATCATCACATCAGTGGCGCGCTTGATGCCGTCAACAAGTGATTCACGGCAACCGTAGAGATTGTCGAACTTCGATTTGGTGACCGAATCGTTTACGTTAAAGGCGGGACACATCAGCGAGCCGTCCTTCATCATGTCGTACAGACGTTTTACGCCGGTCGTCGTCTCTTCTGACAGACCTTTTACCCCGGCCATAATTTCAGGATATTTTTCATGCAGAATCTGCGTGAGGTCACCGCCGTCATCGAGAATCATGTTCGGCTGCCAGCCGTCAGGGCCCGCAATCGTCTGCTCGACGCACCACCAGTACTCTTCTTCCGACTCACCCTTCCACGCGAACACGGGAACGCCGCTGGCGGCGATAGCGGCCGCTGCGTGATCCTGTGTTGAGAAAATATTGCATGAAGACCAGCGTATATCCGCACCGAGTTCTCTCAGCGTTTCAATAAGAACCGCTGTCTGGATCGTCATGTGCAGGCAACCCGTCAGGCGCGCACCTTTCAGCGGTTTCTTGCCTTTGAATTCTTCACGTAAAGCCATGAGGCCGGGCATTTCGGTCTCGGCAATGGCAATTTCCTTACGACCCCAGTCCGCGAGTTTGATATCGGCGACTTTGTAGTCGTTGTGCTTGATGGCAACAGCTTGGCTGCTCATAAAATTCTCCTTAATTTCAGTTTAGGCGGCGGCAGCTTTGAGAGCCGCGGCCTTGTCAGTGCGTTCCCAGCTGAGGTCGATGTCTTCCCGGCCGAAGTGTCCGTAAGCAGCGGTCTGGCGATAAATCGGCCTGAGCAGATCCAGCATTGTCAGAATGCCATACGGGGTCAGATCGAAATGATAACGGATTAGCTCGGTCAACTTTGTATCAGAAAGTTTCGAAGTGCCGAAAGTCTGCACGCTAATCGAGGTTGGTTCTGCGACACCGATCGCATAAGACACCTGAATCTCGCAACGGTCGGCCAAACCGGCTGCAACAACATTCTTCGCCACATAGCGGGCGGCGTAGGCTGCGGATCGATCAACCTTGGACGGATCCTTGCCGGAGAATGCGCCGCCACCGTGGCGTGCCGAGCCGCCGTAGGTGTCAACAATGATCTTGCGTCCGGTCAGACCGCAATCGCCCATCGGACCGCCTATCTCGAAGCGGCCAGTTGGGTTGATGTGATACCGGGTATCCTTGCCAAGCAGCGCCGCGGGCAGCACGGGTTTGATGATTTCTTCCATCACACCTTCCCGAAGATCGGCCAATGAGACGTCCGGGCTGTGCTGCGACGACAGAACAACTGCATTGATCGAGACCGGTTTGTTGTCTTCGTAATTGAATGTGACCTGGCTTTTCGCATCCGGACGCAGCCACGGCAGTATGCCGTTCTTGCGCACTTGCGCCTGCCTTTGGACCAATCGGTGTGCATAAGTGATCGGCGCCGGCATGAGAACTTCAGTCTCGTTGGTCGCATAGCCAAACATCAGGCCCTGATCGCCTGCACCCTGTTTCTCGTCCGACTCGCGGTCTACACCTTGCGCGATATCCGGTGACTGTTTTCCTATCGCGTTGAGTACCGCACAAGTCGCGCCGTCGAAGCCTTTGTCTGACGCGTCGTAGCCAATACTAAGCACAACGTCGCGCACTATCTCTTCCAAATCAACCCATGCGCTGGTAGTAATTTCACCTGCAACTACGACCATGCCGGTCTTGACCATGGTCTCGCAGGCTACGCGAGCTTTTGGATCTGCTGCGATAATCGCATCGAGTATGGCGTCGGAAATTTGGTCGGAAATCTTGTCCGGGTGGCCTTCAGAAACGGATTCAGACGTAAAAAGGAAAGCATCAGACATAGTTAGATTGGATCCAAAATTGCGGGTGGCGCATTGTAACCTTGATGCGGCCCCCTATAACAGGGAAAATGCGCGGCTCGCAAAATCAAAACTCGCCCCCCTCAAACACGAGGCCGTCAGGCCCCCCGATAAGATAGGTCACATGTCAAATACTGCTTCAGCCACTGGCCGGCCGGCCCGGCGCGATCTCGCAAATGCTATCCGTGCACTCAGTATGGATGCCGTTCAGGCGGCAAACTCAGGCCATCCCGGTGCACCTATGGGAATGGCAGATATCGCCGAAGTGCTGTGGAACGATCACCTGCGACACAATCCGGCGAATCCGCGTTGGGTGAATCGCGATCGATTCGTGTTGTCGAACGGGCACGGATCCATGTTGCTTTACAGCCTGCTGCATTTGACAGGCTACAAAGATTTTCCGATCGAGCAGTTGAAAAACTTCCGACAATTCGGCTACAAGACCGCTGGCCACCCGGAGTATGAGCCGGGTGGACCGATCGAGACGACGACGGGCCCGTTGGGGCAGGGTCTCGGCAACGCCGTCGGAATGGCAATGGCAGAAAAGATGCTAGCCGCCGAGTTCAATCGCCCTGGTCACGAGATCGTCGACCACAGAACCTGGGTTTTCGTTGGCGACGGTTGTCTGATGGAAGGAATTTCGCACGAAGTGTGTTCGCTGGCGGGCACACTGAAACTGGGCAAATTAATTTGTCTGTATGACGACAACAATATTTCGATCGATGGTGACGTCGGTGCCTGGTTTACCGACGACACGCCGAAACGATTCGAGTCCTACGGTTGGCGGGTCATCGCCAACGTAGATGGTCATGACGCGGCGTCCGTCAGCGCGGCGATCGAACAGGCGACGTCGGAGACCGATCGTCCAACATTGATTTGCTGCAAAACCGTAATCGGATTCGGCTCGCCCAAAAAGCAGGGCACGGCCGCGGCGCACGGTGCGCCGCTCGGTGACGACGAAATCGCCGCAGCACGCAAGGAATTGGGTTGGGAGTCGGCGCCGTTTGTTATTCCCGCCGAAATCGCTGCTGGTTGGGATGCCAGGAAACGCGGCGCGGCTTTTGAAGGCGACTGGAACAGGACTTTTGCTGCCTACCGTTCAGAATTTCCTGAACTCGCGGACGAATTCGAGCGACGCATGGCTGGTTCTCTGCCGACGAATTGGAAGGCTTTCGCGGACAAAGCGATTGCGGGTATTGATGCAGCCGGAGAGAAGGCCGCCACTCGCAAGGCATCACTTATTGCATTGAATGCGTTCGCGCCTGCCTTGCCCGAACTGGCGGGTGGCTCGGCGGATCTGACGGGTTCAAACCTGACCAAGCACAGCGGCTCAGTGCCCATATCGGGCGACAGTGCAGCCGGCAACTACGTCTGGTTCGGCGTCCGCGAGTTCGGCATGACGGCC
>JALHUQ010000230.1 GCA_022866645.1 Woeseiaceae bacterium
CCTCGATCTGGTGCTTCACCATCTGTTGTCGCGCTTGTGAATAGTCCAGCATGCCCATCAGCCTCTCCGCCGAAATAAAGCCACTTGCACCACTCTGCGATAATCCTTTGCCGGTCAACGGGCCATCCGCAGTTATACCTAGACGATTGACATCCCGGCCCCATAAATTCCGACCTGTTTATCCGTCGAAGTGTTTGTCTGCTATGGTTGGCAGCGTCTTACACCGGCGTGCGCTGGTGGCAATCGGAACCGTCACCGTCGACCGATCAGCCGTTTGGACAGAATAAAAGGGGTCGAACCGATTTTTGAATGGATGGATAATCGGAATGACTCCCTCACTACCCCTTTCATTTCAATAAGAGTGCGACCCCAATGGCCACCTCCAACAACGATAACCTCGCCGTTCTCATCGACGCCGACAACGCGCAGGCAGCAATAATTCACGAACTGCTCGCGGAGGTGTCGCGTTACGGTACGGCAAGCGTAAAACGTGCCTACGGTGACTGGACGACACCGAGTCTCAAAAAGTGGAAAGACGTTCTGCATGAGATGGCCATTCAGCCGATACAGCAGTTCAGCTACACGGCCGGGAAAAACTCGACCGACTCGGCGCTTATTATCGATGCGATGGATCTGCTGCATACCGGCAGGCTTAACGGCGTTTGTCTCGTGTCGTCCGACAGCGACTTCACCCGCCTCGCCACGCGAATCCGCGAGAGTGGATTGGTGGTGTACGGATTTGGCGAGCGAAAAACGCCCAAGCCTTTCGTAGCGGCCTGCGATAAGTTTATTTATTCGGACATATTGAAACCGGCCAAAACCGGCGACGCAGCATCAAAGCCGACAGCAGAACCGCTGAAGCCGATGTTGATTGATGCCGTGAATGCCGCTGCACAGGACGATGGCTGGGCGAATCTGGGCACGGTTGGTTCGGTCCTGCAGAAAAGTAACCCGTCGTTCGATCCTCGCAACTACGGATTTCAGAAACTCGGCGAACTGGTCAGAAAACAGCCTTACCTCAGTCTCAAGGAAGTGCAGATATCGTCGGCGTCGGGTGCGTTCCAGATTCTGGTGCGACTAAAGTAGACCGAACAAAGCGCTTATATCTCAATAGATAGCCCGTACGTGGCAATGGATACGGGCGCGCTCAACTTTTCTTTCATCATCGCGGCGAGCGGCTGCTGTGCGTCGGGCTCGCCGTGCACCAGATACACCGGCGGCCTGTTTTCGAACGCCGCATACCAGTCGATCAGGTCAGCCTGATCCGCGTGGGCCGACAGTCCACCGATCGTATGTAACTGGATTCGCACCTTCTGTATTTCACCCCACAACTTCACTTCGTCGGCACCGTCTACCAATCGTCGACCGAGAGTGCCGTGCGCCTGAAAACCGACAATCACCAAATGGCATTCGGGCCGGCCGATGTTGTATTTGAGGTGGTGGTGAATTCTCCCGCCGGTGCACATGCCGCTTCCGGCAATGATGATCGCGCCGGAACGAATCGCGTTGATTGCCATCGACTCTTCTGTGCTCCGACTGGCGTGAAAGTTCGGCAGATTCGGCAGACTCGAGTCGGGACCAAATAGTTTCGCGCCGTACAGATGCCGATACTTTGAGTAGGTGTTCGTTGCGTCTACGCCCATCGGGCTGTCCAGAAAGATTTGCCACCGCCCGAGCTGCCACTCGTCAAAATGCTCGGCCATAAGATAAAGCAGATCCTGCGTTCGACCGACCGTGAAGGCGGGTCTCAAAATATTGCCGCGGTCGGCATGGGCCGTCTCAAACAGCTCTCCCAATTCCAGGATCGTTTCATCGAATGCCCGATGCAGCCGATCGCCATAGGTGCTTTCAAGCACGACCGCATCAGCACGATGCATCTGCTTCGGGGGATCCATGACCGGCGCATCGCGATATCCCAGGTCGCCACTGAACACGAGTGTTCGAACCGGACCTTTATCTTTGTAGGTAAGCTCGACGATCGACGAACCCAGTATGTGGCCGGCATCGTGAAAGCGAAGTGTTAGTCCCGGGACGACCTCAATACTCTCCTCGTATTTGATGCCCATGAATTGCGACAAGCAGGCCTCTGCATCAGCCCGTGTATAGAGAGGTTCTACCAGGGGTTTCCCATTCTTACTGCGTTTCTTGTTTTCCCATTCGGCATCCTTCTCATTGAGGTAGCCAGAGTCCGGCAACATGATTTCGCAAAGCGCCCTGGTCGCGTTCTGCACATAAACCGGTCCGCCGTAGCCGCGCTTCGCCAACAGCGGAACCCGACCCGAGTGGTCGATGTGTGCATGACTCACGACGACCGCATCAATGTCGTCTACGGGTATCGGGAAGGGATCCGAATTGCGCGCCTCGTCCGCGCTGCCGCCCTGTATCAACCCGCACTCAAGCAGCACCGTGTATTCGCCGGCACGGAGCACATACAACGATCCGGTCACGTGTTCAGTCGCGCCAAAAAACTGGAGTTGCAGGCTCATACGTCACGCTCCTCTTTAGTGCCGCCCGCCCGAAATATGACGATGAGCGTTGGTAGCAGCGCCAGGTCCGCCAAAACTGCAGCAAGCATCGCAAGGCTGGTCAACAGTCCGAAATAGATGGTTGGAATAAATTGGGAAAACGCGAGGATCGAGAATCCGAGCATAATTGTGATGCTGGTGTAATAGATTGCGCGCCCTATATTGCGGTGACAACGCCCGATGGAGGCCCAGTAGTCCCTATCAATGGCGAACTCGCGGCTAAATCGATGCACATAGTGGATCGTGTCGTCGACACCAATGCCGACAGTGATTGCCGCGATGGTGATGGTCATCAGATCCAGCGGTATACCGAACCAACCCATCAAGCCAAGGACCAGGATCGCCGATACCAGGTTCGGAATAATGGCGGCGACGGTCATCCTGATGGAGCGAAACAGTACGAGAAACATCACGGAGATGGCCAGGAAGACTGCCCCCAAAGTCAGAATCTGCGATCTGAACAGGCTTTGCAGCATGTTGTTGTACAGAACCAGCATGCCGGTCAGGTGAATTTGATCATCCTCCAATTCGAACCGATCGATGAGATCGGCGCGAATTTGGTCCAGGAGTTTCGATCGTCGCAGCGTTCGATCCGACTCGAACACACGAATACTGAATCGCAGCTGGTTACCGTCGTCGGATAAATAGGGCGCGAACAACTCTTCTTTGAAATTCGCTGGCGAACGCTCGTAGATGATCGAAAGCTGAAAGTTGTCGTGCAAGGCCTGTTCATCGAGTTGCTCAAGAATCTTTGCAACGGTCGCCAGTGAAACGACTTTGCCGGTTTCGCGAAGGCCATCAAGGTAATCGTGAATCTCCATTACCTTGCCGAGTGTCCAGCTGTTGAACCAGTAGCTTCGCGAGCTCAGACCACCAGGTGCCTCGTCCTCGTCGGCATACAGGTCAGGAAAATCGTCATCGAGCTCCTCTTCGTCCACGCTCGGCGCATCGATAATCACGTCAAGCGGCGTGGTGCCACCCAGTTTTCGATCAATAAGTTCCATGCCCTGGTAAATTTCCGTGGATTTTTTGTAGTAGTCGATGAAGCGGTTTTCAACGGTCAGTCGCGTCGTCCCCGCCAATCCAACAAAAGCAAGTAGTGAGAAAGTGATTACTATCGCCGTGCCGTGGTGGCGAACAAGCGATGCAAAAAAATGCGTGATAGCCGCCGTATGGTCGTTTCTCGAGGCGGGTGAGCCTGGGCGGGTGAGCATCAAGGCCGCAGGAAAGAGCGTAAATGCGAACACGAAGGCGACAACTATGCCGATCGCCATGATCCAGCCAAAGTCGATGACGGGCCGGATGCCGCTTACCAGCAAGGAGCCAAACGCGATGATTGTCGTCAGCGCTGTATACACACAAGGCACCACAATGCTGCGAACGGTTTCGCTGACCAGCGTGAACTGGTCCGCGTGCGGCTGCCGTTCATGCGTCTCCCCGTAACGCACGATGATGTGCAACGTTAACGCCAGGCAAAGAATCAACAGCAATGCGACAAAATTTGACGAAACGACGGTGACACGCCAGTCCAGAAGTCCAAGCAACCCAACCATGAAGACGCAAGTTGCCGCGCAGGTGGTCAGCGGCAACAGGATCCAGCGCCACTGCCGAAACGCCAATGCCAAAATCAACACGAGAAAGAGCAGGACAGCCGAGCCGAATACAATCAGGTCATGGCGAATGAAATCCAGCGAGTCGGCAACAATCATGGGTACGCCGCCAAGGTGCAACGAGGCAGAGCCACGATGCTGGTCAAGTACATTTCGTACCGATTCAATGTTGCGTTGGTCCTGCGGAACAAGCGTGCGACTTATCGAGTCGAATCCGGCTGATACCTCAACGAGTTCGTTAATTTCTGACGTCGAGAGTGACGTCGCCGACTCCTTTTTACGCAAGTCGTCGCGTCTCCGACGCAAACGCAAATACTCCTCATCTTCGTGCATGTCGAGGCGGAGCGCGGTCGTCAAGCCGTCGGAGCTGACGATAAGATTCTGATATAAGGGGCTGCTGAGCAATTCCTGGCGCGCAAGCGTTCGATCCGTGTCATCGTTCTCCAAATAGCGAATGCCCGAAGAGATTCTACTAAGGTCCACAGCAGGGCTGTTGACTAACGGGACGTCGAGAATACTGGTCACCGAATCGACCGCGGGTATCGCCAATAAGTCGTCGCGGAGTCCTCGCAGATCAGCAAGCGTGTCACTGTCGAACAGTGCCCGATCCGGCGTGTAGGTGACGAGCAGAAAATCGTCGGATCCGTAGCGCGCTCGAATTTGACGGTAGTAGCGAAGGCCACGGTCGTTTTCGAGCGTCAGTGAGTCAGCAGACGCATCAAG
>JALHUQ010000231.1 GCA_022866645.1 Woeseiaceae bacterium
ATGTTGCAAAAACCGACCGACGGGGCCGATGTTGACTTCGACGATTGGACGATACTCGGTGTTGAGGCGGTAGTGGTCGGCAAGATCATTCAATCCGGCGAGAATGACTACACCCTGCAATTTCAGTTATTCGATCCGTTTACCCGTAAGCAACTCGTCGGCTACCGGATGCCTGCCAGTCGTGGCACCTTGCGTGGCGCGGCCCACAGGGCTGCCGATATGATTTACGAGAAATTGACGGGAATCAAAGGCGTATTTGGTACCCAGGTTGCCTATGTCACGGCCGAACAAAGCGGAAAGGAACGACTCTATTCGCTGATTGTCTCGGATCAGGACGGCGAAAATGATCACAAGATCATGGAAAGCAAGGACCCGATCATGTCTCCGGCGTGGTCACCGGACGGCCGTCAGCTGGCGTATGTCTCTTTTGAGGGCTCCAAGTCGTCCATCTTTGTTCAGACGCTGCGCTCGGGTAACCGTTTCCAGGTGTCCAGCAAGCCTGGAATCAACGGTGCACCGTCATTTTCACCGGATGGGCGCAAGCTCGTCATCACACTGGGCGGAGTGGACGGCAATCTGGACATTTACGTGCTGGATATCACGTCGCGCCAAACTACGCGCCTGACGACGCATCGCGCCATCGATACGGAGGGGACATGGTCTCCCGACGGTCGAACGATCTATTTTACGTCGGATCGCAGTGGTGGCCCGCAGGTGTACCGGATTTCGGCAAGCGGAGGAACTCCCGAGCGCGTAACGTTCGAAGGGAGTTATAATGCTCGGCCGCGATTGTCGCCGGATGGCACCCGACTGGCGATGGTTCACAATGATCGGGGAAACTTCCGCATTGCGGTTATGAATATTGCGCGCAAGGATTTGTTGGTATTGTCGACCGGCCAACAGGACGAAAGTCCGAGTTTCGCGCCGAACAGTGACAGTCTGATTTACGCAACACGACAAGGTGGTGACGGGGTGTTAGAGACGGTATCGGCCGATGGTCTGATACGGCAGAAAATGGCGTCAGGAAAGGGAGATGTACGCGAGCCGGTCTGGTCGCCGTTCCCAAGATTTTAGCAATGAATATACATTAAGTATCATTCATTACTTCTTGATTTTTAAATACTTAATTCTAGAAAAGGTTTAACTATGTCTTACTACAAAATTTTCGCAGTTGCAGCACTGGGCATTCTCCTGGCCGGTTGCTCGAATACACCGTTAGCGGATCCGGATCCCGTTGACAAGGCCTATGATACTGATACTGCTGCCGACACTTCGGGTACTGGCGGTTCTGGCATGGGGGACGGCGAGTTTTTCGATGAAACGGAGGAATCATTGGGAACCGTTATCTATTTCGAGTTTGACTCGTCCGACGTCCGTGCACAGGACCAGGATCTGGTTGCCGCGCATGCCATCGAGCTCAATCAGAAATCCTATGTGAGCGTGCGACTTGAGGGTCATGCGGATGAGCGCGGTTCTCGCGAGTACAATATCGGACTCGGCGAGCGTCGAGCGCAGGCGATTCGGCAGATGCTGATGATTCAAGGTGTTAAAGCATCGCAGATTCAAACGGTCAGCTTTGGTGAAGAACGGCCAGCGTCGGTGGGCAGTTCAGAAGCAGACTATGCGCTGAATCGTCGCGTAGAGATCAAGACCACTAATTAGTCCACGATGATATCGACTGTGCATAAGTTACTCCTGCCTGGCCTGGTAGTGCTGGTCTTCGGCGGTTGCGTATTAATGCCACCGGCCGAAGATCCGGTGCAGATTAAGCTGGCTGAACTCGAGCAGCGACTGCAAAATATCGAGCGTATGGTTCAGAATCAGAGTCTGGTCAGCCTCACACAGCAGGTGGGTGCCATCGAGCGTCGCGGTGACGAGATGCAAGGCCGTGTGGAGGAGCTGGAACACAGCTCCGAGACGACTGCAGAGCGACAAAGGCAGCTGTATGCAGACGTCGATACACGTATTCAGGAATTGGAAACGGCCTTACAGGCGCGAAATTCGGTCAACGTTATGGACGGCGGTGCATTGCCGCCAGGCCAGTTGCCGGTACCCAGTGGCTCTGATCGCGACAACTATCAGGCCGCTCTGGAGTTACTGAAGGCCGAACGTTACCAGCCGGCCGCATTGGCATTTCAGCAATTTCTGGTTGCCTTTCCCGATAGCGAGCGGGCCGACAATGCACAATATTGGCTGGCCGAGACACACTACGTAACAAATCAATACCCAACGGCGCTCAAGGAGTTTCAGATTGTCATTACCAAATACCCTGACTCTCGCAAGGTTCCGGATGCGCTGTTGAAAATGGGCTATTGCAGTTACGAACTGAAAAACTGGGATGCCGCTCGTACCTCGTTGACTCGCGTGCAGACCGAATACCCGGAGACGACTGCGGCTCGCCTGGCAGGCCAGCGCCTGCAACGGATGCAGGAAGAGGGTGTTTAGTCCTGCTCTCACGCCGGTCCAAAAGGCGTTTGTTATTGAGTAGTTATCGGGTATCATGCCGCCGGCAATCGGTAGGCATCCCCGCCACCAACACCAAGATGGGGCGTTAGCTCAGAGGTAGAGCATTCGGCTTTTAACCGACTGGTCGTAGGTTCAAATCCTACACGCCCCACCATCTTTCTGATCCCGCTACTGGTTTCTGATAAAACAGGCGACGGCGTCGATCAGTGTCGTTATCATGCACCGTTTTGCGTATGGGGCTTAGCGACACGTGGCGGAGAAACGCTGGAAAATTCATAAGTTTGGCGGCAGTAGTCTGGCGGACGCCGGCTGTTTTCGGCGGGTATCCGACATTGTTCTGAGCTATGACGAGCCACGCTTGGGCGTCGTCGTGTCGGCGATGAGCGGCATGACAGACGCCTTGATCAATCTTGCCCTGCTTGCCGAACAGGACAACGCCAGTTTTAGCGTAGCGTTGCAGGCGATTGGCGAGCGTTATGCTGAGACCGCCAGGTCACTACTGAAGCCAGACAATCTCGTCGAAGTCCTCGACGCGTGGAGCAGAGATGCCGATGACGTAAGCGATGTGCTCAAGGCGATCGCACTGGTCAGGTCGGCGCCCAAACGTAGTCGTGATGTCATTGCCGGCTACGGCGAAATCTGGTCGGCGCGCCTGCTGGCGGCCTATTTGGCGCAGGAAGCACCGAATCGTGGCGGATCCTGGGTCGATGCGCGCTCCGTCATTACCGTTCGTGAAGCGGAATTGGGTCCGACGGTGTTGTGGGAAGCATCACAAACAAAAATGGATGAAGCATTGCCAGTTGATTTCGCAGGCGTTGCGGTATTTACGGGATTTATCGCAGCCGATGAGGACGGACTGCAAACGACACTGGGGCGCAATGGCAGTGATCATTCAGCCTCCATTTTTGCGGCCCTGACCAAAGCGAGCGAACTCACGATCTGGACTGACGTGGATGGCGTCATGAGCGCTGATCCGAATCGTGTTCCCGAAGCGCAGGTGATAGACCGTCTGACCTACAGCGAGGCGATGGAACTGGCGTACTTCGGTGCGAAAGTAATTCACCCTCAGACTCTGGGCCCGGCGGTCGAAAATGACATTCCGGTTGTTATCCGTAACAGCTACAACCCCTCGCACCCGGGTAGCCGCATTGAGGCGAGTGCAGTGCCTTCGAATAACATTAAAGGTATCACGGCCGTCGGTGGTATGGCGCTCGTCAACCTGGAAGGTTCGGGCATGATCGGCGTTCCCGGTACCGCCGATCGATTATTCGCGTCACTGAAGGGCGCCGGCGTTTCGGTCACACTGATTTCGCAGGCCAGTTCGGAACATTCGATATGCATTGCAGTGCCACAGGATGTCGCTGAGCGCGCGCGTATGGTGATAACCGAAGCATTTGCTGACGAACTTCAAAGCGGGCAGATACACAGTGTCGATATTACGGACGAGCAGAGCATTGTGGCTGTGGTCGGCGATGGCATGGCGGGTACGCCCGGCATCGCTGCTCGATTTTTTGGCTCCCTGGCTCGGGCAGGCATCAATATTCGTGCGATCGCGCAGGGTTCGTCGGAGAGAAATATCTCGGCTGTAGTCGACTCGTCTGATGTCGTCAAAGCCTTACGAGCGGCCCACTCCGGCTTCTATCTTTCGGCAAAAACACTGTCGATAGGTCTCATCGGTCCGGGAATGGTGGGTACTGCACTATTGCGGCAAATAGACAAGCAACGCGAAAAACTCGCTAAGAACTTCAACATCGACCTGCGTGTCCGGGTTATATCGCGATCGCGGAAGATGCTGTTGGCGGACCGGCGTATAGACTTGTCCTCTTGGCAGGACGATTTCGAGTCGTCGGCAGTTGAAGCCGATCTCGAGGCCTTCGAGCAGCATTTGAATCCGGATCACCTGCCGCATGCGGTCATCATCGATTGCACTGCGAGCGAACAGATTTCTTCGCGATATGCCGGGTGGTTATCGCGCGGCATACATGTGATCACGCCTAACAAGAAGGCTTTCAGCGGTTCTTACGCGGACTATCAGGCTTTGCAGGACGCGGCGGATACGGGCAGCGCCCATTATTTCTACGAAACAACTGTGGGCGCTGCGTTGCCTGTTATTTCAACCTTATGCGACCTCATTTATACCGGTGACGAAGTTCGCTCGATCCGCGGAATCTTCTCCGGAACACTGGCGTATTTGTTCAACGTCTATGACGGCTCAGTACCATTTTCGGAGATAGTTCGCGTTGCCAAGGAAAGCGGCTACACGGAACCGGATCCGCGTGATGATCTATCTGGCATGGACGTGGCGCGCAAGCTGACGATACTTGCTCGTGAACTCGGGCAAGAACTCGAGATTGGTGACTTCCCTGTTAGCAATCTCGTGCCGGAAGCCTTGCGTGATTGTTCGGTGGATGAGTTTCTCGCGAAACTTCCTGAATATGACGACGAGATAGAATCACTGTACCGTGAGGCGGCGAAGTTGGACAAAAAGCTGCGGTATGTTGCCAGTCTGGACGCTGATGGAACAGCGTCGGTAGGACTGGAAGCCGTCGAAAAGTCACATCCGTTTAGCAATATCAATCTCACAGATAACATTGTGCAATTCCAGACAGAACGCTACTCGTCCAATCCCCTGGTCATTCAGGGTCCAGGCGCCGGTCCTGAAGTGACCGCGGCCGGGGTGTTTGCGGATCTTCTTCGACTTGCGAATTTCTTGAATACGGGTGAAGGATATGTCTGATTCTGTTACGGCGTTTGCGCCTGCATCGATAGGCAATGTTGGCGTCGGTTTCGATATGCTGGGCCTCGCGCTGTCCGGCGCCGGTGATCGTGTTTCGGCCCGTCGCACTGACAGTGATAGTGTAACCGTTGCTGAAGTTCGCGGCCTGGACGGTGAGATTCATCCCTACCTTTCGACAAACGCTAAAGAAAATACGGCGTCGATTGCAGCGCAGGCTCTGTGGGATGCTCACGGTGGTGAAGGCGGCATCGAGCTGAAAGTATATAAAGGCGTGCCGCTGCAGTCCGGCATGGGAAGTTCGGCTGCCTCTGCCGTCGCCGCGACCGTTGCTGTCAACGCATTGCTGGATTCACCACTTGCGCTGGAAGAACTACTGTTGTTCGCACTCGAGGGCGAGAAGTATGCCAGCGGCGGAATGCACACGGATAACGTCGCGCCCAGCCTTTTCGGTGGACTGATCTTAAGTCCCGAAGTGTTGCTACCAGAAATTATCCGCTTGCCGACGCCCAAGGGAGTCAGCGTCGTGCTGTTGCATCCGGATTTGCAAGTCAACACGGCGCACGCACGACGCCTGTTACCGAAATCAATCTCCATGAAGCTTTGGCTGGATCAACAGGGATTGCTGGCTGGCTTTATTCACGCCTGCGCAAGCGATGACATCGAATTGATTGGCAAGACCTTGCGCGACGTCGTCATCGAGCCGCATCGAAAGGGTAATGTCGTGTGCTTTGAAGAAGTCGTCACCGCGGCCTACAAAGCCGGTGCGTTGGGTTCTACGCTGGCGGGTAGCGGGCCCAGTATTTTCGCTCTGTGCAAGGATAACGACGCGCGCAATGTGGCGAGTGCCATGGAACAGGCTTGTCGGGGAGTTGGTATTGGCTGCCAATCCTGGGTCAGTGCTATGACGGCACCCGGCGCGAGAATTGAGGACTGACATGAGGTACTTCAGTACTCGTGGGGCAGGGCCCTCCAGCCTCGACGAGGCACTGCAGAGTGGCATAGCGAGTGACGGCGGGCTGTTTCTTCCAGAGCAACTGCCGACTTTTCGCGTAAGCGACTTCGATGATGCCGAGTCGATTCCTGAAATCGCCAAAGTATTGCTGTCACCGTTTTTTGCAGGGTCGGAATTACAGGATGACATCGACGGAATTTTGGCGGAGACATTCAGTTTCCCGATTCCTGTCACTGAAGTGTCGTCAGTAGGGCGAAATGGTTACCTGCTGGAACTCTATCACGGGCCGACAGCCGCGTTCAAAGATGTCGGCGCGGGATTTCTGGCCGCATGTTTGTCACGTCTTGAGAGTCGCGCCGGGTCCCCGCTGACGATACTGGTCGCGACATCCGGTGATACCGGTGGTGCGGTAGCGGCAGCGTTCGATCGACGACCCGGCATGAGAGTGGTCGTCCTGTTTCCGGATGGCCGTGTGTCGGATCGTCAAGAGCATCAACTCTGCTGCTGGAGCGAGAATGTTCTGTCGTTGAAAGTACAGGGTACATTCGACGACTGCCAGACTCTGGTCAAAGCGGCTATGGGCGATGCGGAACTGTCGAAGATTCATCGCTTCAGCTCCGCAAACAGCATCAATATCGGCCGCTTGTTGCCGCAAAGCACGTATTATGCGGACGCGAGTTTGCGGCACTTCAGGCGCACGGGTGTGAAGCCCGGGTTCATCATCCCGACCGGCAATCTTGGCAACGGGTTCGCTTGCGTCATGGCGCGTGAAATGGGGCTACCGATTGGGCCTGTCATTCTCGCGACGAACGCGAACAAAACAATAGCGGACTATTTCGAGTCGCTGGAATGGCTGCCACGCGCCAGTCTTCAGACGCTGGCATCGGCGATGGACGTGGGTGATCCAAGCAATATGGAACGATTGCGCAAGCTGATTGGCGAGGCCGACGTGCTCCGCGATCAACTGGGTGTGACATCCGTCAGCGACGAAGCCATCAAAGTTGCGATGCGCCAGGATTTTCGAGAATTCGGTTTCGCTACCTGCCCGCACACGGCGACTGCAACCCATACCTGGCGTCATCTGGATCCGGAGCTGGCCGAAGGACATGACTGGATACTGGTTGCGACAGCACACCCGGCGAAGTTCGAGACGATTGTTGAGCCGTTGATCGGTGTGAAGGTGCCGTTGCCACCAGAGCTGGCCGATATTCTTTCCCGACCGACGCGCTCGGTGTCGATAGAACCAACCCTTGAGTCGCTTGCCGCTGCCTTACAGGGCATAGGATAATCGCCCTTGATGAGCGACTTTTTTCAGACGACTGACTATGCGTGGTTGCTGCCGATGGCTGCGGTCACGCTGCTGTTGCTGATCTGGCTCATTTTCCGCATTGCTCGACGCAGGGGCGTTGGTCTGGAGCATGCTTTAGCGGAAATCAGTTTCGATCGGATAGACGGACTCGTTATTCCCAGTGCTGATGAGGGCGAGATACTCATCGACTACCTGCTGCTGACGTCGCATGGCCTGTTAATCCTCAATGTGAAGGACGTTAAGGGGACCGTGTTCGGCGGCGACAAGCTGCAGGACTGGACGGTCATCAACGATGAACGTCGATACACTTTCTCTAATCCGCAGCCGGCACTGTACGATCGCATCGCGGCGGTGAGCCAAATTGTGCGGCAAGTACCGGTTGCCGGGCGCATCTTGTTTCTGGACGGCGCAGAATTCACCAAAGGGACCCCCACGCTGGTTTCCACCTTGACTAATCTGGTGAGTGAATTTGGCGAGCCCGACAAGAAGGCGGCGAAATTCAAGATTGAAGCCTTCAAGCCGCACTGGGAATTGATCCGCAAGAAAGCACTGAGTGTCCGTTCCGGCTAGGCGCTCATGCCAACTCTGCAAGCCATCAGGGCCGACATCACCACCTTGTGCGTTGACGCGATCGTCAATGCAGCGAACGCGACACTGTCAGGCGGCGGTGGAGTGGATGGCGCGATTCATCGTGCCGCGGGGCCCGCGCTGCCGGATGCGTGCAGACGCCTCGGCACTTGTGAGCCGGGGCAAGCGAAACTGACTCCCGGCTTTGAACTGCCCGCGAAATACATCATTCATACGGTTGGACCCATCTGGCAAGGCGGCCAGAAGGGCGAAGCTGAAATCCTGCGCTCGTGCTACCGGGAGTGCATCGCATTGGCGGAGGCCCACAATATTTCGTCGATCGCCTTCCCGGCAATTGGCACCGGCGTTTATAACTACCCGAAGCGAGAGGCGACCGAGATTGCCATTGCGACCGTGTCGGAGGCCGTTGCGGGGACCGGGATAATTGGCGAAGTTGTGTTTTGTTGTTACTCGGCGGCAGACCTGGTGCAGTATCGGGCCGTCCTGATGCAGCCCGGCTAGGGCAAGCCGAAAAAACGTTCTGCATTTGCGCTCGTGATCCTGGCGACGTGCTCCTCTGTCTGGCCGCGGGCCTCCGCGACCACACGCAGGACCTCCGCCAGGTACATGGGTTCGTTGCGATGGCTTTTGGGCTTCGGCCGCAGGGTTCTCGGCAAGAGATACGGCGCATCGGTCTCGATCATGAGCCTATCATCCGGGATCGTGTCGACAATATCGTAAAGGTGTTTGCCGCGGCGCTCGTCGCAAATCCACCCTGTGATGCCGATGTAGAGCCCCATCGCAATGTATTCCCGCAACGATTCGTTTTCGCCGGTAAAACAATGCGCGACGGCGTTCGACAATTCCGGCAACGCCGGTTCCAGAACCGCAATGAAGTCGTCATGGGCGTCGCGTTGGTGCAGAAAGACCGGCAGGCTCGTTTCCTTCGCAATTTCGAGCTGCCGCCTGAAGGCGTTCAATTGCGCTTCGCGCGGTGAAAAATTGCGGAAGTAGTCCAGGCCACATTCGCCGACCGCAACGACAACATCCTTCTGGACTAGCGAGCGAATCAGCGCATCGCTGTCGTCGCTGTAGTCGGACGCGTGATGCGGGTGAACACCGGCTGTCGAATAAAGGAGCCCTGGCGACTGCTCGGCGAGCAGTGCGGCCGCTACATTGCTCTCGTCGCTGCTGCCAGTGACAATAATTCGGGTGACGCCGACATCCGCCGCACGCTGCATCATCGCGGCGCGATCGTCGTGGAAGCTGTCGTGCGCAATGTTCGCGCCGATATCGATTAGGGAAATCATTGCAGCCTAGTCTTGACTCCAGCGGAACACTTTCGCACCGATGGCAAAGAACACGGCACTCATCGCAGTCAAGGCAAGCAGGCTGGGGGCGACGTCAGCCAGAGTCGCGCCGTCGAGCATGACAGCGCGCGCTGAGTTCAGAACATGAGTCAGCGGAAAGATATTGGCTACTGTTCTGATCGCATCCGGTGCACCCTCAAGTGAAAACCAGACCCCGGACAACATCATCATTGGCCAGTTGACGATATTGAGCAGCCCGCCGGCGAGCTCCTCGCTGGTAACGCGCGCCGATATGACCAGGCCGAGAGAAATCAGTGAAATGGCGCCGACGACGGCTATCAGGAACAGCGTGAAGTAGCTGCCTTCCATTCGCGTGCCCAGAAGCACGTGAGTGCCGGTATAGATAAAAGACGTAATGAGCAAAATCAGGACGAGGCGCGATGCGACCTGTGCAGCAATAAATTCAAAGGACGAGAGCGGCGTCGCGCGCAATCGCTTCAAGAAACCGTTCTTCCGATAGCGAACGACCACGTAGCCGACACCGAAAAGGCAACTGAACATCATGTTCATGCCCAGTATGCCGGGCAGCAGCCAGTCAGCGTAACCGACTGCGGTCCCGGTAATCTGCTGCTTCTCGATCAATGCCTCTTTGCCCGACAAGGCCTGCAGCAGCACGATCTCCGCGAAGTAGCCCTTAGGCGATTCTGAATTAACCCAGTACCTGGGTGGGTCGCCAAATTCGACCAGCAGATCGAGTTGATGTCGCGACACTTTGCGCATCGCCAGATCCAGATCGTCATAGGCGACGAAATGGATATACCGGGTTTTAAGGAAATCATGATCGTCGGTATTGATCGCCTTGCTTTCCTGCAGCACGCCGACGGTATACGCATCACGGTCATTGCCAAACGCAAAGGAGAGCCCGAACATCAACGCGATGGGTAAAATCAAATTCCACGACAAAGCCGCTCGATCGCGCAGGAATTCGCGGTTTCGGGCCTGAAAAATAGCGAAGATTCGTTTCAACATCGCCGCTACGCCCGCAAGGAATGGCCGGTCAGGTCGAGGAAGAGATCTTCGAGGTCCGGCTGGCGTATTTTGATCTGATTGAGGTTACTGACGTGCGGTGTGAGTTGTTGCAAAGTTTTGCTCACGTCGGTGGTCACGACTTCGATTATGCCGAGGTTTTCGAGCACTGTGTGAGCGATGCCGGAGAGGTCGTCGGTGAGATCGGAAATCGGCAGCTCAATAATCAATCCGTCGTACTGTTCTCTAAGCAACTTCTCAGGTGACCCCTGTGCGATTATTTTGCCGGCATCCATGATCGCAATCTCATCGCACAAGACCTGTGCCTCGTCCATGTAGTGCGTCGTCAACAGAATCGTTGCGCCGCCCGCGCGAATGCTTTTTACAAGGTCCCAGAAATTGCGGCGCGCCTGTGGATCGAGGCCTGTCGTTGGTTCGTCGAGAAAGATAAGGCGCGGCTTGTTGACGAGGGCGACGGCCAGTAACAAGCGTTGCCGTTGACCGCCGGATAGTTTTCGATTGTCCCGGTCCAGAAGATCGCCCAGCGAGCATTGCTCGATAATTTGTCCCATGTCCGCCTGGCGGTCATACAGATTCCGAAACATCTCGATGGTCTCGCGAACCGTAATGAAATCCTGCAGGGCCGTATTCTGAAACTGAATTCCAGCCTCCTGCCTGAATTTCGCGCCCGCTATTTCGCCGTAGTAGAGAACCTCTCCCGAGGTTGCGGTAGTGACGCCTTCAATAATCTCGACGGTCGTGGTTTTGCCCGCACCGTTCGGTCCCAGAAGCCCGAAACAGATGCCTTCACGCACGGAAAAGCTGGCGCCGTCAACCGCCAGGACCCCGGCGTATTGTTTTATAATGTTGCGTGCTTCGAGCGCGATGGTCATGGGGTTAGAGTAACGAAAGGACGACAGGGCGGCTACAGCTTACTCCGTTTGCAACCATTTCATTCTGAGCGGTATCTAAAAGCTATGAAACGAATCGCAGGGGCTACAAAACGATGAAAATCTTGACGAAAGCGGTATTTACCGTTGGTTTGTTGGTGCTGTTGATGACCGTGCCGGCATTTGGTGCTTCGATCAATAAGAGCATCAAGGTCGAAGCTGGAACCGAGTCCAGCGGCGCGCACTCAGTGAACGGCAGTATCACGATTGGGGAAAATGCCGTGGTAACGGGCAGCGTGGAGACGGTCAACGGTAGTATCCGGGTTGATACGGGCGCGACCATCAGGAATGCATCGACGGTCAATGGCAGCGTAAAAATTGCGGATAAAGTGCAGGCCAAAAACCTGACGACCGTCAATGGCGCCGTGAAGGTCGGCGAGTCAGCGACCATTGACGGTGAAATCGAGACGGTAAACGGCGGGATTTCGGTCAAGAAGGGATCTACGGTCGCCGACAGCATCATCAACGTCAATGGCCAGATTGAGTTGTCGGGCGCCGAAGTGGGTGGCGACTTATCGACGGTCACCGGTGACGTCAACGTCGTTGATGGCAGTGTCGTCAAGGGTGACATTATCGTTGAAAAGCCCAGCAATTGGGGCTGGGGCAACGGCAACAAGCGTACACCACGCGTCGTCATCGGCCCCGGAGCCAGCGTCAAAGGCGTCATCAAGCTTGAGCGCAAAGTCGAGCTCTACATCAGCGAAAGCGCTGAAGTCGGTGGCGTGGCAGGCGAAATGTCCATGGATGATGCGATTCGCTTTAGCGGCGAGCGGCCCTAAATTTACGTAGAATAGCGGCTGTGTTTGATGCAGCCAGACAATTAGCCCTGTTTTCGGAAGTAGACGAGCCCGACACTATGTCGGGCTTTTCTGTGCGCGAAAGCGGCAGGGCTAAACGATTGTCGATCAAGGTTTATCCCAGGGGCCGTGTCGAGGTTGTTGTTCCGCGGCGGACTCGGCCGGCAGATGTGCGTGAGTTCGTCGAGGCGCACCGGGGATGGATTCAGAAAGCCAGAGATAACTTCGCCGCCGATCATTTGCCAGAGCCTTTCATGCTGCCACGAACCGTTCGACTGGATGGCATCGAGCGGGAAGTCGACGTTGCGTATGAGCCAGCGCGCGGGGCGCGCACCGTCAAATACCGATTCGCCGGCGGAAAGCTCGCATTATCGGGGTTAACGACAGACGAAAAACTCTGCGTTGCGGCGCTAAAGCGTTGGCTGATCAGCCTGGCCAAAACAGAATACCTGCCACAACTGCGGTCGCTGTCGGCGATGACGGGCTTGCCCTTCAAGAAAATGCACGTGCGCGGACAGCGGACCTGTTGGGGGAGTCATTCCAGTTCCGGAACCGTCAGCCTGAACTACTGCCTGATGTTTCTCGATCCGGATCACCTTCGTTACGTAATGATTCACGAGCTTTGCCACGCGAAGCACATGAATCATTCATTGCGATTCTGGCGCCTGGTCGCGCAGTTCGAGCCCGGCTACAAGCAACTGGACAAGGACCTCAACAGCAGTTGGAAAAAAATCCCGACGTGGGTAGGAATTTATTGATAGTAAACAATTTGTTAAAGAATATTGTTAATCAAGTTTAGAAAGTATTTTCAAGCAGGAACAATCGCCGCATTTTGATTGTCAAAACTCGCGCGCTCCCCGATACTGGCCCGACATGCAATACGCTCCCCGACCATTGACGTTTTCGATACTGTTGTTGCTCATACTCAGTTTCGTCTCTGTCAACATGCATGTGGCGGCGCATTTTTCCAGCAGTAAAGTCCATTGCGAGATTTGCGCAAGCTTTTCTGATCCTCCGGACGTCGCAGTCCCGTGTGAATCGGGATTGACCATCGTTCCCGAGGTCATGGTTCACGCTGCCGAGCAATTTGCCACCCTTTCCCTGCAAACTGATGAGCCCTGTCGGGCGCGCGGTCCTCCATTACGCAAGCAGATAAAATCGTAGACTGTCGGTTTGCCGACAAACGTTTTTTTTGCAGATATCTGGAGGCGATGCAATGCGTATCGACCGGGTCACAGGCGCCACACTGGCGCTGCTTTTGACGTTCTCAAGTGCTGTTAGCGCCGAGGACTCCGACATTGAACTGCTGCGCTCCGCGATCGATGAATTGCGGACCGACTACGACGCCCGTATTGCCGATCTGGAACGTCGTCTCGCGGTCGCTGAACAAAACGCGATGCAGGCAAGCTACACGGTGCCTGAACAGCCGTCGGCTTCGGGGTCCGGTGCCTCTGCGTTTAATCCCGCTATCGGTGTC
>JALHUQ010000030.1 GCA_022866645.1 Woeseiaceae bacterium
CGGTAATCCGATACTAGTCAATCGTGTGAGCGACCTCAGCGGAATACCAACTTTCATCGCCTGATGAATTGAAAGAGGTCGCTGCGAAATAGTAGGTAGCTGGGCTTAGTTGTTCGACGACGATCGTCGTATTGCCTGGGCTGTTGATTCTTATTGGGGCTTCGTAAGACCCGGAGTTCTTGCGATAATAAATATTGTACCCCGCCAAATCCATCAGCGGCGATCCATCAGAATTTTGCGTTGGTGCGTCCCAGCTCAGTGTGACAACGCCGAGTGCTGTTTGGCTAACCGTAACAGAGAATGGCAGCAGTGAAGCGCTGCTGGTGCCATCAGAGACGCTAACGGTGATGCCGTCGTAGATGCCAAGGTCTGCCAGTGTTGGTCGGCCGGTGAGCATGCCGGTCGACGAATTGAAGCGCGCCCAACCTGGTTTGTTCTGAACGTTGAATGTAAGAGTATCGCCGTCGGCATCGCTGGCGGCGGGCTTGAATTCGTACATCTCGTCATATTTTGTGCTCTCCGCCGGGCTGCCAGCGATCGTCGGAGCACGATTTCCTGTTGCGGTATTATCGATTCCGCCGGAAGAAATCGGTTCCACCGGCGTCAAGCACCCAAACAATAGTGGCCCGGCAACTACCGCAAATAGAATATTTCGCATTCAGTGTCCTCAATTCCCAAATTTTGATACGCGGTTTTCACTACGTAAAAAAGACATGCTGCGAACGATTCTTAGGGACGATTTGCCTGACCACGAGTGTGGCTCGATGTGTCGATTGACCATCAAGATGCATCTGGTGGCACCGCTGTCGTAGGTATAGCCCTTAGACCGGTAGCTTTGCGTCCCTGCCTTTCGACAGGTTTGCCTTTTTCAGTACAGGTTATGAGTAACTCATTCCTTGTACCGGAGCGAGTTCATTCGTCACAAAAAAGCAAGCTACCCAGAGTGCCAGCGAAGTTCCGGAGTACCATTAGGTCAAATTCCGATCTGATCTTGGCTTTAGGTCTGTGGCTAGATTCACTCTTGGGACTCCGTTTTTTGTAGTACGAACAGGGGAATACAGTGCAAGGAGCATGCCAATAAGGGTTTCCGTCGGTTTTACATAGGCTTGCAGTGAATGGGTTCTTCGCGTGTTTTTGGGGAGCCCAATTTTCTGTCGTCTAACGACGACAACTATTCCGAAATTGGGTTATGTAAACGCGCTAAGCGCTGGAAAGCTAAGTGAATCCAAACGGTCGCTATGTGGCGACAGAAACACGGCAGAAACTGACACTGCATCAGGCGAGATTTTCAAGCGCCGACAATTCCGCAAGTCCTCGATCCCGGACACGATGCAAAAAAAAAGACCCGCCGAAGCGGGTCTTGAGTCCTTAAGCATGATGGCTCTTATTACGCCCCCGGTCCGCTCGCGGAGCTTCGCTCCGGCCCCCTGTGTTCCGACGAGAGCACCATGTACACCGCCGGTACGACAAACAAAGTGCACAGGGTGCCGACACCCAGCCCGGTCGAAATGACCAGCCCAATGTCGAAACGACTCACGGCACCCGGTCCGCTGGCCAGCAGCAGTGGAACCACCGCGACGATCATCGCGACGGTCGTCATGAGTATGGGTCGCAGGCGGATCGCGGCCGCTCTCTCGATCGCCTCGCGTCGCCCCAGTCCATCCCGCTCACGCAGCTGGTTTGCAAACTCGACGATCAGGATTCCGTTTTTGGAAATCAGTCCGATCAGTGTAATCAGGCCGACCTGCGTGTAGATATTCACGGTCGCCAGCCCCAGCGTCATGAAGATCAACGCTCCGGCAATCGACATCGGCACCGAGACGAGAATGATAATCGGGTCTCTCCAGCTCTCGAACTGCGCGGCCAGCACCAGGTAAATAACACTCAACGCGAGGAAGAACGCAATCAGTAACGCGCTACCCTGTTCGGTGTACTGACGCGACTCGCCGTCATAGTCGACTGTGAAGCCAGTCGGGAATAGCACCGCTGCCTGCTTGTCCAGATAGTCGAGCGCCTGGCCCAGCGAAACCCCTGGCGCCATCGTGCCCTGCACGGTGACCGCGTTCAGTTGCTGAAACTGCGTGCGCTGGCTGGGCTCCACGGACCGTTCCAGCGTAACCAGCGCCGACAACGGAACCTGCCCGCCGGCAGCGGTCGGCAAATAGTAATCCTTGAGCATCCCGGTCGTAAGCCTGGACTCGCGTTCGAGTTGCGGAATGACCTTGTAGCTCTGTCCTTCGAGGTTGAATCGATTGACGTAGCCCTCGCCAAGTAGGGTGGAGAGGATGCGCCCAATCTCGGCCATCGATATTCCGAGGTCTCCCGCGCGATCGCGATCGACAACCAACGTTGTCCGCGGGCGCGAATACTCGATGCTCTTTTGCAGGAATCCGAACTGGCCGCTTTGCATCGCGGCACCAATGAGTTCATCGGCGACACCGTCCAGGGCACTGAAATCCTGGTTCGACTGAATCACGAATTGCACGGGCAGCCCGCCGCGGTTGCCCGGCAGGCTGGGCCGGGGAAAAGCCGCAATCTGCATGCCGGCAATGCCATTCACTGCTTCCTGCAAGTCGGGTAGCACATCGAGAATGAAGCGCTCGCGCTGTGAGGGTGGCGACATCTTGAACCCGCCGAATACGGTGTTGGGCCCCGCCGTTCCCATAAACAGGAAAGTCCTATGCTCCTCGGGCAGTGTGTCCAGTGCCTTGATCAACTCCGCGGTATAGATCTCGTTGTATTCGATCGTCGCGGTCTGCGGCATACGGCCCGACATGAACAGGATGCTCTGGTCCTCGACCGGCGCGAGCTCGTTGGGCGTGCTGACGAACATGAAATAGATGCTAACCAGTACGACGCCCGCGAAGACCATTGTTACCGGAACAAAATCCAGTGTTTGGCTTAGCCTGCGCTGGTAGGCGTTGGCAAGCCGCTGGAAGAAGTGCTCCACGGCCGTCTCGAAGCGGCCCGGCTCGCCCTTGCGATGCAGCACCTTGCCGGACAACATTGGCGACAGCGTCAACGCGACGATGCCGGACACCAGCACGGCCCCGGCAAGTGCAAATGCAAACTCCGTAAACAAGGTGCCGACCAGCCCTTCCATAAATGCAATAGGCGCATAGACGGCAATCAATGTCGTTGTCATGGCAATGATCGGCATGCCGATTTCGCGAGCGGCATCGATGGCCGCCTGGAAACGGGACTTGCCCATTTCCACGTGCCGATGGACATTTTCAACGACAATAATGGCGTCGTCGACCACGAGGCCGATGGCAAGCACCAGGGCAAGCAGCGTCAGCAGATTGATCGAAAACCCCATCAGCAACATGAGGAAGGCGCCACCGACCAGGGACAAAGGCACGGCGAGCGCCGGCACAATCGCGGCGCGAACAGAACCCAGCGACAGGTAAATAACGACGAGCACGACAAACAGGGCTTCGA
>JALHUQ010000232.1 GCA_022866645.1 Woeseiaceae bacterium
CTTGATCTGCAATGGCCACGTCACGCGTCGCTCTTGCTAGCTGCCAGAAAGCGAAAAAATCCTTAAACTCAGCCGGCACTACCAGGATTTAACGCACCGCGGATCTTTTCCGTCTGCCAGCGCCTGATTGTAGATCGGCAATGTCTTTTGCCACTGCGATATCAGATTTTCGATGCGTGTCTCGTTGGCCGGGTGCGTTGAGAGATGTTCGGGAGGCTTCTTGCCACCGATTGCGGCCATGTTTTGCCACAGATCAACTGCCGCGCGCGGATCAAAACCCGCTTTGGCCATGTACTCAAGACCAACAACATCGGCCTCCGACTCCTGTCCTCGGCCCATCGGCAGCTCCAATCCCAACGCTGCACCCGCGCTCATCGCCTGGCTGGCGGTGTACGCACCGCCCGTGTAGCCGCCACCCATGATGACCGCCAGCGCTTCAATACCGATACCCGTCAGCGCGGCACGCGACGCACGTTCGTTCACGTGCTTCGCGGTGACGTGCGCGATTTCATGGCCGATAACCGCAGCGAGCTGGTTTCCGTCATCAGTGATCTCGAGTATTCCCGTGTAAACGCCGATCTTGCCACCCGGCATTGCAAACGCGTTGACCTGTTTTGACTCAAAAACGGCCAGCTCCCACTCGATATCGCTGTAGGGAGGATCGAGCTCCGCAACGACGGCTTGTGCGACGCATTTGACAAAGTCGAGCTTGGCGCGGTCGGTGGCTAGCGGCAATGTCGAGCGGTAGGCATTGAAGGTCGATGCGGCCTGCGCTTCGAGTTCGGCATCCGATTTGAAGATCAATTGACCCCGACCTGTCGGCGATGTGGAACACGACGCGACTACGATCGAAAACATCAGCACTATCAATAGTTTAGAGAACTGCATGGCCTTGGGCCTCCTCGAATTACCCGAGATTATAGCGCCCGGAAGCGCGATAAACCCCGTCATTGTTTCGACCGGAACCGCCCCGCTCAGTTCCACGCTGCTAGCGCGGCAGGCGTGACTCGAACTTTTGCCGCCAACTGGCGGCGTCCACCTTTTCGAGGGCGCTATCAATGCCACCCATGAGGCGTTTCTGCAGCGGTTGCTTGATCTTGTAAACGACGGAGTAAATATCTCTGTCGCCGGCGCGCTCGCTCAGCAACTCGTCACTGGTCCGAATCTCGTCTGCAAGTCCGAGATCCAGTGCACGGGTACCGTACCAATGCTCACCTGTCGCAACCTTTTCGAGATCGAGGCCCGGCCGATACTTTGCGACGGCCTCCTTGAACAGGGAATGAACGTCTTCGAGTTCTTCTTTTAGCTTCGCCCGGTCTTCATCTGTGTTTTCGCCGAACATCGTCACCGTGCGTTTGTACTTTCCGGCTGTGACCTGCTCGAACTCGACACCGTGACTGTCGAGCATGCGATTGAAATTCGGAATCTGCGCGATCACTCCGATCGACCCAAGTATGGCGAACGGCGCCGCACATATTTTCGTCGCCACGCAAGCCATCAGGTAGCCGCCGCTGGCTGCGACTTTATCGACGCATACAGTCAACGGAATATTGCGATCCCGAATGCGAGCAAGCTGCGATGCCGCCAGGCCGTGCTCGTGCACCACGCCGCCATGATTGTCCAGCCGCACAATCACCTCGTCATCTTCGCCTGCAACGTCGAGTATCGCGCTGACCTCTTCGCGCAAGGAGGGAACGGCACTCGCTTTCAGATCGCCCTTGAAGTCGATAACGAAACTGCGTGGCCGCGTCGTTTCCGCTTTCGCCTCAGCCTTGTCTTTTTTCTTTTTTTCTTTCGCCGCTTTCTTACGCTGGTCTTTGCTCAATACTGCATTACGCAAAGTCTCAACCAGCGACTCATGTTTTTCATTGAGGTTCTCGATTTCCAGACCCTCATGCGTGCCTTTGCGCCCTGCAGCGGCAGCAACAACAATAACGACAACGATTCCGGCAACGACCGTAATGACTTTGAGCAGGAACAATCCGTATGAAGCCAGAAACTCAATCATATTGCGATGCCAACATTGTTCTTTTGCAATACCTGTTCGGCTCGATAGCTCGAGCGCACCATCGGTCCGGCGACCACTTCAACAAAGCCTTTTTCCAGCCCTTCCGCTCGATACGCCTCGAATTCCGAGGGCGTTACGTAACGCTCCACCGCCAGATGATTCGGCGTCGGTCGCAGGTACTGACCCAGGGTCAGGACATCGACCTGTGCCGCGCGAAGATCATCCATCGTTTTCATAATTTCGTTGTCGCGCTCACCGAGACCCAGCATCAAACTGGTCTTCGTCAGAACATCCGGCCGATGCATCTTGGCGTGGCGAAGAACGTCGATAGTCTGCTCATAACCGGCTCGCGGATCCCGTACTGGATGGGTCAGCCGTTTAACGGTTTCGACATTCTGCGCAAAAACTTCGAGTCCCGAATCAACCACCATTTCTATGTGCTCATGCACACCGTTGAAATCCGGCGTCAGCGCCTCGACTGCGGTGTTGGGATTCAGCTTCTTGATCTCGCGGACGCATGCCGCATAGTGCGCCGCGCCGCCATCGGCGAGGTCGTCTCTGTCAACTGACGTGATTACGACGTATTCGAGCCCCATGAGCTGGACCGCTTTCGCTGCGTTTAGCGGCTCGTCCGTATCGAGCCATCCTTTCGGATTACCGGTATCGACAGCACAAAATCGACAACCCCGGGTGCACACCGATCCCATGACCATGATGGTGGCGGTACCGGCATTCCAGCATTCACCAATATTGGGGCACATGGATTCTTCACAGACGGTGCTCAGGCGATGTTCGTGAACAATTTTCCGAGTACCCGAGTAACCCGCTCCCGACGGCATCTTCGCCCGCAGCCACCCGGGTTTGTCGCCACGCACCATGGGTTCACTGTCCCGGCGTTGTTTAACGCCGTTCTTGATCGCCGAGAACCCGGCATCCGTCCTATATTTTTCGCCGCTCCTGGCCTGCCCGCTTTGAACAATGGGAATGCCGCGAAATGTTTTGTCGTCGTTGCTCATGTGCCAGCCAGATGGAAGAATTGCCCGACCTTGGGTTCACGGGGCCAGCATTGTCGCACAAATGTCAGACAAAAAAATCCCGGCCGGAGCCGGGAGAATCAGGGGGAAAATCGTGAGACGCCTTTAAATCATTGCAGTCTGGACCAGCTGACCAATTTCACCGCCGCTTGCTGCAGGTCAAAATTGCGGGCCAGTATGGCCTCGATATCACGCGCATTCGAGGTCTGCTCCATCGGGCAGTTCAACTCAACAACGCCGCAGAATTCGTTGCCACCGCGATAATCGGCGTCCGTCAAAATGAACTGGGTGTAGTACTTCGTGGTCATGGACCCAATCTACCCCGGACCCGGCCCCTTGACTGTGAGCCAGAGCACAAATTCCCGGTCACAGCGAGGCAAGCCGCGAAAATTTGACTTAAATCACATTCGCAGCCTTTTTCGCGTAAAATTACTGCGTGGGCGACACGGTGCACAGATTTGGCCAACTGCCATATGTAACATTGTCGCCGCTCCGCCTGTATTTGCGGAAAATTCTGGCCAGACACTATGGGAAATGAACAAATGGTCGCTAAAAGCGGACTTATCAAATTCGTCATAATGAGCATCGTCCTGCTAGCCGCAGGAAACGGGTATGCACAGGACGAACTTCGAAAAACCTTTTTTAAGGATGCCGACGCCGCAAAAGCGGCAGCGGAAGCTGTGAACGCACAATTGTTCGCGCCGAAAAACTACGAAAGTGCTATGAAAGAATATAGCACTGCCGAAGATCTGCTTAAGCGCGGGCGAAATATTGAATATGTGCGCACAAACACGGCCGATGCCGTGCGCTATTTCAACGCCGCAACCACAGCTGCACAACTGGCGCACACTGCTCTTGCCCAGGCGATCAAGAGTCGCCAGGACGGAGCCAATGCCCTGGCACCCAAGCTGGCGCCGGAGCTCTGGACCAATGCGCAGCAGGAATTCGGCCGCGCGATTTCACTATTGGAGCGCGGCGATCTGAAGAATGCAAAGCGACGCGAGATTGAGGCTACCAGCCTGTATCGCGAAGCGGAGCTGGTCGCGATCAAGGCGCAATACCTCAACGAAACGCGGCGCCTGCTCGCTGACGCCGACCGCGCGCGAGTGGGAAAGTACGCGCCGATCACTTTGGGTAAAGCGAAGCAAGCGCTCGCCGACGCTGAACGCGAATTGAATGAAAACCGCTATGACGCAGATTTGCCACGCAATCTTGCTATGCAGGCCAACTATGAGGCGAAACACGCCTTGTATTTGTCGGAGATAGTTCGTCAGGTGCGCGACAAGGATCTGACCCCGGAACAACTGGTTCTAAACTGGGAACAACCGATGCGGACCATAGCAGGAGTCGCCGACATTACCCCGGACATGCAGGAAGGGCCGGACCACCTGTTGGCCGAATTAATGGCCTATTTTGAAAATCAGGCGAATAGCCTGCAGGCGCTGCAACAGGAAAAGCAAGAAAACGAAATTCGCCTTGCCGACATGGAAGTGGAGATGCGCACCCTGGACGAACGCCTCGGTGGAGCGACAGCCGAAGGCGCGGCGCTGATTCAGCGTCTTGAAGCGCAAGCTCGCGTGAAACAGCAATTCGAGCAGGTTGAGAAAATGTTCACACCCTCTGAAGCACGTGTATTCCGTGAGGGCGATACTATTATTTTGCGCATGGTCGGGCTGACCTTTAACAGCGGCGCTTCACAAATCAAGCCGGAGAATTTCGCTCTGCTCGGGAAAGTTGAGAAAGCGATCGACATATTTCCGCGCAGCGAATTGACGATCGAAGGCCATACGGATGCGCACGGCAGTGACGAACAGAATCAGAAGCTTTCACAGGAGCGCGCTGAATCTGTGCGGCAATACATGATCAACGCGATGCGTATTCCGACGTACCGACTCATCGCAACCGGATACGGCGAGACACGCCCGGTTTCCAGTAACGAGACCGAAGCGGGTCGCACGCGTAATCGGCGTACCGATATCGTCATCCGGCCGAACCTGGATCCTAGCTAGTTTCTATCCGGGACAGTTTCGAATCGTGACCGCGCCACCATTTAGCAACGGTGCGCGCGGTTTTTTCGTTAGCGAGATAGCCGTATTCGGAGTGCACATTGAGTTCGCCATTGAGTCGAAAATAGTTCAGCAAGTCTTCGTCATCGATCGAAGCTAGCAAACCCAACTCGAGCATTTCCGAGTAGTCGTTCGCCAGTGTTGGATCAACGGCAGTCAAGTCTCCGATCGCAGTAAGATTTTTCCAGCGGCGAATATTGAGCGGATA
>JALHUQ010000233.1 GCA_022866645.1 Woeseiaceae bacterium
ATGCTGATACTGCTCGCTGTCGGCGCGCTCATTGGCACGTGGCTGATGGCCGGCACCGTACCGGCAATGATCTATTTCGGTCTCAAGTTACTGCACCCACATTTCTTCTTCGTTGCGACCTGTTTGATCTGCGCTTTGTCTTCGCTCAGCATTGGCAGCTCCTGGACGGTCGCCGGAACGCTGGGTGTCGGTCTGATCGGAGTTGCGCTGGGGTTCGGGCTATCGCCCGAGATTACGGCCGGGGCGGTGGTCAGCGGTGCTTATTTCGGCGACAAGATGTCGCCGCTGTCGGACACAACAAATCTCGCGCCCGCGGTGGCCGGAACTGACTTGTTCACGCACATTCGTCACATGGCATGGACAACCGGGCCTTCGTTCCTGAGCGCTTTGATTCTGTTTCTGATTATAGGCTTGCGCGTGGATGTCGAACTGAGTAGTCCCGGGTTGCAGGAAACGATGCAAACGCTGGCGGCGACGTTCAATTTGTCGCTGCTGGCGCTGTTGCCGCTGTTTGTTGTGTTTGCGTTGGCGATTCGCAAATTTCCGCCGCTGCCGACGATCCTCGTCGGCGCGCTGGTCGGAGCGGTTGTGGCAGTAGTGCTACAGCCGGATGTGGTTGTCGCACTGGCCGGTTCCGAGGAACTTCCCCGGCCGTTCGCGATGGCAAAAGGTGTATGGATATCGTTGGCAAACGGCTACGTTTCGACGACGGGTGTCGTTGCGGTTGATGATTTGCTCACGCGCGGCGGAATGTCGAGCATGCTAACGACCATATGGTTAATTATTTGTGCTTTGTCATTCGGTGCCGTACTGGAACATGCCGGGATGCTGGAGCGCTTGATTCGATCTGCGTTACGCGCAGCGCACTCCACTGGCTCGCTCATCCTGACGACGGCGCTGACCTGCATCGGCATCAATATTATTGCGGCCGATCAATACATCGCCATTGTCCTGCCGGGACGCATGTACAAGGCGGAGTTCAAGCGGCGAAATCTCGACGCTCGAAACCTGTCTCGTGTCATCGAGGATTGTGGAACGCTCACGTCGCCGCTGGTGCCGTGGAATACGTGCGGGGCTTATATGGCGGCGACGCTTGGCGTCGCGACATTCGCATACTTGCCGTTCGCGTTTTTTAATCTGATCAATCCGGTTGTTTCGGTGGCCTATGGATTTCTCGGCATCACCATTACGAAACTCGAGCCGAAAGAAGTCGAGATGTCATCGCAAAAGCCTGGCCTTATGGGCGCCAGATTTAGCGGGGATTAAGATCGACAGGAGCGCCACCGTGTCGATCGCGATAATCACGCCTCTCCAGGTTCCGCAAGAACTTGTAGCGTTTGTACTGCCATTGATATTGATCGATGCAGTCCATGGCGCAGCTTTCGACAGACGAATTTAAGCCCGCAAGGGCCGTCTCGCAGTCCGGGTCATATATCCTGTCGTCGACCGCCCTAAGTACGAGTTCGTAATCGCCGTGCGGTAATCGTTTGCAGTAGACACATATCGCCTTCGCGTTTGTGCGCTGAATAAGGCTCGTCACCAAGGTCATCGTCAACGTCATTTCGCCAAAAAATGGCGCAAACATCCCCGACGATATGGGCGGTACCTGGTCAGGCAGCACCGAAACCATCTGGCCGGACTTCAACGCCTTTAGCAAGGCACGCACACCGGAAGAGCCGGCTGGCACCAATTTGGTGCCTCTTCGTTCGCGGAAGTTGCGAACGAAGTCGTCGAATACGGCGGCCTTCGGTGGCTTATACAGGGTTGTTATCGAGTAGTCTTTCGAGAGAAAAAGGAGGGCTAACTCCCAGTTGCCCAAATGCGGCGCGAGCAATATGGTCCCGGTTCCACTAGCTGCAAGCTTCCGCAATAGATCCAGGCCAACCATTCGAGTAACTCGCGGGTCGAGGCGTTCGAACGGCCACAGCCAGGTACGGCCGATGTCGAGGATGCTCAAATTAAATTCGTAGAGGCTCAGGCGAGCAAGGCGGATACGCTCATCCTCCGGCTTGCCGGGAAAACAGATCGCGAGATTGCATTCAGTGATTTCGCGTGACCTGCCGTTGGCACGCCACATGATCCACGCAGACGCGCGCGCAAGGGCTCTTTTGACACTTTGTGGCAACGCTGCAGCAATGTGGAGAACTGCACGAGCCAGTAATTTTTTTAGCGTGTTAATTGACTGAACCGCTCTGCGCTTTTGACGGCGTCGGGACTAATACGATTTTCAACAGTTATTATCCATATAACCAGTGTGCAAAGAAAGCGGGTGTATCGACGTGCTCTGCCAGCTACTCAGGTCATGGAGTTCGTTGCCGATACCGGAGTCGAATTGGGTGCACAATACAGACACCGTTAACGAGGAGTGAAGATGCTCAAAAATACCGATGATGCCTGGGGCATAGTGGCCAAGGCTTTTCACTGGGTATTCGCGGTCATTATTCTCGCGCAGTTAGTGCTTGGTAAGGTTGCGGAGGAGGCCCAAGTGTCGCCGCAGAAGCTTGACCTGTTCGTTTGGCACAAGTCGATCGGCGTCACTATTCTGCTACTGCTTACACTGCGTATCGCGTGGCGATTGGTCAATACACCGCCCAAGGCAGTCGCCGGTGTCGCCCGCTGGGAACATTGGGCCGCGAGGGCGGGTCATATTCTTTTGTACACATTGATGATCGCCGTACCCTTATCCGGCTGGTGGGTCAGCGATACATCACGCATTCCGTTCGAGGCGTTTTGGCTGGTTCCGGTCCCGGACTTTCTGGAGGCTAACCGCGATGCAAGTCAGGTCGCTGAAGTGGTGCACGGCATACTCACGAAGGCACTACTGGTGCTGATCGTGGTGCACATCGTTGCCGCGTTACGGCACCATTTCATTTTAGGGAACGACACGTTGCGGCGAATGTCGCCGTTCCGTCGTTGAGTGGGTGGTGAAATGCGTTCAGGATTATTGATTGCTGCATTCTTCGCGGTGGTTTCGCCGGCACAAGCCGACGAGTGGCGCAGCGCGGAGAATAGTGAGTTCGGATTCGAGGCGATCTTCGAAGGTGTCGCGACGCCGGGCAAATTCACACATTTTCTTGTTGTTCTCGACCTCGATCCCGCGTGCGCCGGCAACAATAAGCTTCGAGTCACAGTCGACCTGACGGCCGCCGATATGGGCGATCCCGACATGAACGCAGTTTTATACGAACCGGCCTGGTTCGATACCAAACATTATGCCGAGGCCGTGTTCGAGAGTAGTGACATTGTCGAGCGCTCGCCGGGCGAGTTTCTCGCAACTGGAATGCTGGATCTCAAGGGCGCGCGTAAAACGGTCGCCGTTCCTTTTTCGTGGACTCGTTCCACCGACGGGGCGAGCATGAAAGGCGAGTTGTCGCTCGACCGCACCCGGTTTGATGTTGGCAGCGGTGAGTGGGCGAGCGACGACGCGATCGGCATCAATGTGAAACTCGTATTTACGGTGCAGCTTGAACTCAGGAACTAGAAACCTCGTCTTCTGCCTTTGCCTGACGGCGTTGGCTGCCTGCGCACCGCGTATTCCCTATGAACGCGAAACGTCGTCGCTGCCATTGCCGGAGGCGAGCTACATGAAGGCAGCGCGGTCCGGCGCGGCTGTCTATCGGATTCTGCCGGAGGAGTCGCTCGTTCTGGTTCACGTCGGTCGTAGTGGAAAAATGGCAAACCTCGGTCACGATCATGCCGTCGCCAGCAAGGACGTACAGGGCTACATCGAGCTTGCGGCAGACCCCCTGGTATCGCGCGCCGACATTGTCATGCCACTGAAAAGCCTGATCGTTGACGAGCCTGAGTATCGAAAGCGTCTCGAGCTCGAGTCTGAGCCATCGAGTGATGACATCGCAGGCACTTATTCCAATATGCGCAGAGTGCTCGAGGCGGAGCTATTCCCCTGGGTCAAGGTGGAAGTACGGTTTACATCGGCGAATACAGTGGCGCCGGAAATCAAAGCGTCGATCACGATGCACGACATGGCGTTGGAATTCGTCATGCCGGTACAAATCGAGATCAATGAAGAGCGGCTGTCGGTCAGCGGCCATTTGTCGTTCGGGCA
>JALHUQ010000031.1 GCA_022866645.1 Woeseiaceae bacterium
CTATCGCTATACTGGCGATCTTGGCAACCTTTATCATCTCCGCATCGCCGACCTTGCCCTTTTTTAGCGGCTCATACACGTCCAGGCAAAAAAGCGTTGCGGCACTGTTCAGTAGTGAATTGAATGAACTGAACACAGCGCCCAGTAGCACAGCGAGAAAGAATCCTGACATATAGACAGGCAGAACATCTTTGATCAATTGCGGAAATGCCAGGTCAATAGAAGTGAGCCCGTCGCCATAAAGATGGAAGGCGATGATGCCCGGCATCATCATCATCAAGGGTACCAGGACCTTAAAAAATCCGGAAAAAAGGACTCCTTTTTGGCCTTCCACCAGATTCTTGGCCGCCAGAGTTCGCTGGATAACGTACTGGTTAGTGCACCAGTAAAACAGGTTTGCAAATATCATCCCGGTGAAGATTGTTGCGAAGGGAGTGGGGTCGGTATTGGCACCAATGGCATTCAATTTTTCAGTGTGCGTGGTGGTTACCGTTCTGACACCCTCCAGAAAACTCCCATCACCTAAAGCTGCGAAACCCAGTACAGGCACCAGTATCCCGATAATCAGCAAACCAAAACCATTGATCGTATCGGATACCGCGACCGCTTTCAGACCGCCAAAAATTGCGTACAGAGCCCCGACAATTCCCACCACCAATATGGTGATTACCAGCGCCTGGCTGTAACTGACGTTGAGCAGTTCAGGAACATCAAACAAACGCATGACCGCAATCGAGCCCGCATACAATACCGATGGGATAGTGACGAGCCCATAGCCAACCATAAACAAGATAACCGTCATGCGCCTGACGGAATCATCGAATCGATTACTCAGGAATTCTGGCAAGGTCGTAAACGCGCCCGTCAAATATCTCGGCAGGAAGATCAATGCCATGCAAATCGTACTAAAAGCGGCCGTAACCTCCCAGGCCATGCTGCTCATATTGAACCCGTAGGCCGACCCGTTCAGGCCAACGAGTTGCTCAGCCGAGAGATTGGTCAGTAACATCGACCCAGCGATGAACACACCGGTTAGCCCCCGCCCGGCGAGGAAGTATCCGTCCTTGGTGTTCACTTCGCCTTTGGTCTTCTGATAGGAGACCCACGCCACCAGCGCCATAAAAAATGCGCAAGATCCGAAGGTCAACAGGAGGTCGTCTGACGTCATGCGATTTGCAGTACCGGTATGTTCAGTCGGTTAGCAACTTGTTTCAACGCTTCAAGATGATCGCCGTAAGCGAGCGCAAAGTGATGCTCAAGGCCCTCGGCCATAATTGTGTCGCAGACTTCAGCGGCAGGACGATCGAGACGAACTACTCCGGACGTGCCCGTGAAAGCCATCGGCCTGCGTTGCACCGTGGCGCCCGCGATGACGAGCTTGGTCTCGTTCCTGGCTTGCGACAAACGCGCCAGGGTGACCCTGCCCGGCTTGAGCGGAAACTGGTGCAACAATGGCATCTTGCGATTGGTGTGGATTGTCGCTTCGGCTTGTGCCTCCGGATCACACATCGAGAGCGGCGCGAGCCCACAGTGCCAAAGAACAACTGTATCGTCAGCCTCGTCGACGTCGACAAGATCAGCCATCCAGACGGGCTCGCCTGCAAGCTCCTGCAGCATGAGCGTAGTAACAGAACCATAAACATCCGCTTCGCAGGCGCTGGGCACACCAGCCTGATTCATCATTGCCATTGGGCCGCAGGCAGCGCAACCATAGTTGACAAACGTTTCCGGCCAGCAACGTACAGCGAGACTGTCGGCGCGATTTTCTTTCGCTATGTCCTGCAGCGCGCACAACAAGCGGAATGAGCGATCGAGTTCCTCCTGGTTGACGTCGTCGAGGCCAGCGAGTGATTTAGCTGCCTGCGCGCGGTGCGTCGCTGGTCGCTCGGGCGGCGCTGCTTTTGCCTTCGCAAATGCAGTATCGAGAGATACGCTATCCACCGCTACGCCGGTCAGCTCATGCAGCGTAACCGCATCGTATTCGCAGGTATCGAAGCCATCCGGGTGCTCGCCGATGACACTGACACGCGACCGGCGCAATTTATTGACCACCTGATCCGCGCGCGCATCGCTCTGATGTTGCACGGCGTCAGCGACAATCGGTGGGCTTTGATTCGGCACCGCGAGACTCCTCAGTTTGCCGCTCAGGCCCGCCTCGCGCGGGTCGGCGAACAACCAACGGTAGCTCAGGCCCGCTTTGCCCAAAGCATGCGCCGCGAGATTGATTCCGCAGTACGCGTTCAGCCTCAGCCGACCACCGATTCGCGGTTCCGGAATGCCCCACAGCGCGACCGGCACGTCACTGTCACGCGCCATCTGAGTCGTCATCGATGCATCGGTGAAAGTGATCTGCAGGATAAGGAGCAGGTCGATTTCGCCGACCGCGCGGATTGCTTCGAGCGCGACCTCTGCTTCGTCCTTGTTGCGGGCCAGATCGCGGGAACCTACCGTCCTGATGCCGGCAGCATCCAGTGCGGCGAATGCCTGATCCTTCATTTGCTCCGCGAACTCCATATCAAATGTGGTTCGCACCAGTGGAATCACTCCGTAGCTAAGCATCACGCACGTTTCTCCGTATTGTTTTGTTGCAGAAATTTGTCAACTGCCTGTCGACTCGGCGTACCCGCTCGGCCCTTCCCGTTGGCGACCTTTAGTGCAGCGGCCGCCGCTGCAAATGTCATGGCATCGTCTATGTGCATCCGCTCAGCGAGGGCTAATGCGAAAGCACCATGCCAGACATCGCCTGCGCCAAGCGTATCCACAACCGGTACGGTAAAAGCTTTCGTGTATTGTGCTTTGCCGCCGCTCAAATACAGGGTGCCTTCCCGCCCCAGCGTTACGCAGCACCATGCTTCAGTCGTCTCGGCAACGGCCTGCAATGCGTCGAGCGGGTCATCGTTACCGCAATAATCCGCAAGTCCGCGCGCCGAAAAAGCGACGTGTGTGGCGGCGCGGACGAGACTCCCGTCTTTCGGCACCGGCACATCCGCATCGAGTACGCCGGGGACGCCCCTGCCCCGCGCGAGGGTCAACGCATGCAACGCACCTTCAGGCCAGCGCGTATCTGCCAGCACCGCGCCGATGTTGTCCGGGAGTTCATTCGGCAACCAGTCCGGCTGAGATTCGAGGTCGGGGTCCAGGTAATTCATGATCAACCTTTCGCCCGCGGCGTCGACAATCACGGCAGAAACTGATGAACGGCGTTTCGCGAATCGTTTGACCATCGAGCAATCGACTGCGTAGGCCTCGAGCTCCGCGACGATGAAATCCGCGATACGGTCGTCGCCGACCCGCGCGGCAAGTAAGGCGTCACCGCCTAATCGTGCGATCGTCGCCGCTGCAGTTGCCGCAGGACCTCCACCGAGTGCGGCGAAGTCTGAAGCCCGATGTTTTTCGGCGGTTTCCGGGAACGAATCAACGGTGAATACGAAGTCCTGTACTGCATGACCAACACATAACACAGCGGCCACTGGGATCACCAAGTACGGAAGGGTGAATCAGTTAACATCAATCGCGTACACGACGTTTCGGGTATCACAGCGACTGACGCGTAATTCGGCACGTTGCCCACCAATGGCAATGGCCACTCGGTCCACCTTCAACAGCGGTGTGCCCGGCTTGATGCCCAGCTCTTTCTCGTCGGACTTGTTTGAAATTACAGCGCTCAGCTCTTCCTTTGCGACCGAAATGCTAATGCCATAAACGCTTTGATAGAGCGAATACAGGGTATTGGGCAGTGCCGGCTGATGATCAAGTTCCGGAAACAGTTTCAACGGCACCACGATACGCTCGCTGACCGCTGGAACACCTTCGATCAGGCGGATTCGCCTGATTTCGATAACGTTCGTGCTCTTTGGTAAATGCAGTTTCCCGGCTTCCGCAGCAGTCGCCAGGCGCCGTTTACACCGCGCCGTCGAGCTTTCGGGAGTTACACGTTCGCCATCGGTATTTGGCTTGGCCAAGCGAAAGAATCGAAACAGCGCATGCTCCTGCGTATGTTCCGCCACGTAAGTGCCTTTACCTTGGTGACGCTGCACAAGATTCTCGGCAGCCAGCGCGTCCAGCGCCTTGCGGACCGTTCCCTGACTGACGCGTAACTCTGCGGCCAGAGCTTGCTCGCTCGGCAGGGACTGTGCTGGTAGCCACGCGCCCTCCGCGATGCGTCGCACGAGAACGTCGTAGACCTGTTTGTATAGCGGTTGAAAATCGGGGATCACGTCCATCTTGAATATCCGCTCGAAAGGCTGGCTAAGACAATCGTTGCTATTGCTTCGAATATATAGGTATTGTATCTTATATAAGAGTTATTACCACCCCAATTCCACTGTCCGGTATTGCTCGCTGACAGCGGCGCAGGAGTCACCCTAAAAATGAGTATTCCCCATCTGCTTGTCCATGACAAACAGGATAATGTCGGTGTCGTCGTGGTCGAGGGCCTGACGGCCGGAACCAAAATGCTGTGCGTCGTGACCGAGGACAATTCTGATTTCACTCTGCGCGTGAACGATGACGTCCCTATCGGACACAAGGTCGCACTATCGGATCTGAAAGACGGCGACACGGCGATCAAGTACGGCCAGGATATTGGCCGCATCGTCGCCTCCGTGACCAAGGGCAGCCACGTTCACACGCACAATCTCAAAACCAAGCGCTGGTAACAGGAGATATCATGGGAACACCTAATTCATTCTTCGGTTATCGGCGCGAGAACGGTCGCGTTGGCGTACGTAATTACGTCGCGATTTTGCCAGTCGATGACATATCCAACGCTGCCTGCGAAGCTGTCGCCTCGAATATCCAAGGCACCATGGCGCTGCCGCATGCCTACGGCCGACTGCAATTTGGCGAAGATCTGGATCTGCACTTTCGGACCATGATCGGTACCGGGTCCAATCCGAATGTTGCAGCGTGCATAGTCATTGGTATCGAGCCCGGCTGGACGCAGCGGATTGTCGATGGCATAGCCAAAACCGGCAAGCCGGTCGCCGGTTTTTCCATCGAACAAAATGGCGATATTGCAACGATTGCCAAAGCGTCACGCCAGGCCAAGGACTTTGTTCACCTGACCAGCGGTCAACAAAGAGAGTTATGCGATCTATCCGAAATATGGGTATCCGCCAAATGCGGTGAGTCTGATACGACCACAGGCCTCGCCTCCTGTCCCGCTGTCGGCAACCTCTATGACAAGCTGATACCGACGGGAATATACGGCGTCTTCGGCGAGACCTCCGAGATTACCGGTGCGGAACACTTGTGTCAGGCGCGAGCGGCAACACCTGAGATCGGGGAGAAATTCCTGAAAACCTTTCAGGCCTACCAGGACGAGGTGATCGAGCAATTCAAGACATCAGACTTGTCGGATAGCCAGCCAACCAAAGGCAACATCGAGGGCGGTCTGACGACCATCGAAGAAAAGGCCATGGGCAATCTCGAGAAAATCGGCAAGCAAGTGTCATACATCGATGTCTTGGGACCCGCCGAGGCCCCGACAGCCGGTCCTGGCCTGTATTTCATGGACAGCTCTTCGGCAGCGGCAGAATGCGTGACATTGATGGCCGCGGCCGGTTACGTAGTGCATGTGTTTCCGACCGGTCAAGGCAACATCGTCGGCAATCCAATTGTTCCAGTTGTGAAACTGACAGGAAACCCACGTACGGTTCGCACAATGTCTGAACACATCGATGTGGATGTGTCGGGCGTCATACGGCGGGAAATGACGATTTCTGATGCCGGCGACGCGCTGATCGAGATGGTTGTAGCGACCGCTAACGGACGACTGACGGCGGCCGAAGCACTCGGCCACAAAGAGTTCGTCATGACGAAGTTATATCGCAGCGCCTGAAGAATCGCAGCACAGAATTTTGTTGTCATGAACGACTTTGTTCGACTCACCCTTGCAGATGCCGAAGACCTTGCTGTCCGTGCACTTATTGCCAGCAACACCAGCAAGGCCAACGCGCGCTCCACCGCGGCCGCATTGGTTGCCGCTGAGGCGGACGGTCAAAAGGGGCATGGGCTGTCGCGCATACCGAGTTATGCAGCACAGGCACGATCCGGCAAAGTGAACGGACTTGCGGTGCCGTCCGCAGTCCGCACTGCGACCGCGTTACTGCGGGTCGACGCGAATTCGGGCTTCGCGTATCCCGCCATCGATCTCGCCTGTGACGCTTTGCCCGATCTTGTCAGCGTCACAGGCGTCGCGGCGGCATGTGTGTTCAATTCGCATCACTTCGGGCAAGCCGGCGCGCACGCTGAGCGTTTGGCGGCGCGGGGGCTCGTAGCACTGGTCCTTAGTAATTCGCCAAAGGCGATTAACTTCTGGGGCGGCAGCAAACCTATGCTGGGAACGAATCCGATCGCATTCGCAGTGCCGCGAGAGGATGGGGTGCCGTTGGTCATCGATCTGGCGTTGTCGAAAGTGGCACGTGGCAAGATTGTTGCGGCAAAGAATGCCGGGCAGAAGATTCCAGATAGCTGGGCGCTGGATGCGGACGGGAACCCGACAGACGATCCCACCGCTGCCCTGGCAGGTTCGATGCTGCCGATCGGGGATGCAAAGGGGGCCGCGTTGGTCCTGATGGTAGAGTTGCTGACGGCGGCGTTAACGGGCAGCAATTTCGGCTACGAGGCCAGTTCATTTTTCGACAGCGAGGGTGATCCGCCACATATAGGCCACACGCTAATCGTGTTTCAGCCGGAACTGAGCTCCGGCGGCGGGTTCGCTGAACGTGTCACGAATATCATCAGCGCTTTGGAGCACACAGACGGCGCAAGATTACCGGGTACCAGCCGCCTGACACATCGCCAACGCTCGGTCGAAGAAGGCGTGACCATTTCCACGGCACTGCATCAGGAAATTACTGCGATTATCAATTCCGGAAAAGCAAATGGCTGACATCGTAATTACAGAATTCATGGATGAGGCAATTGCCAGGGAGGTCCTCGGCGAGCTTGATGTCATCTATGACCCGGCGCTCGTCGACCATCGTCAGGCATTGCTGCTTGCGCTGGCCGACGCACGCGCCATCATCGTCCGTAACCGTACCCAGGTTGATAGCGAACTGCTGGCTCACGGACCCGGGATCAAGGTTGTCGGTCGACTGGGTGTCGGGCTGGACAACATCGAC
>JALHUQ010000234.1 GCA_022866645.1 Woeseiaceae bacterium
CTGCGAGGCCTCGCTGCGCGCGCTGGAGACCGACCGGATCGACCTCTACCAGTACCACCGCCCGGACCCCGACGTGCCCTACGCGGAGACGATCGGCGCCTTCAAGGAGCTCCAGGACGAGGGCAAGGTCCGCTGGATCTGGCTCTCGGTCGAGGCGAGCGAGTCGCAATCGTGGACGCCAGCGGCGTTGCTCTGCGTCCGTTACTCGAAATCCTTGCTGGCCACCGTAATGCTGACGAAGGTTCTGTTACCTGGGATTCGGCGTTGCTAAAGCATGCAAACAGGCGTGCGCTGCGCAACCAGGTCGCACTGATCTCGGCCGATCCACTGGCAAGCCGGACCATGGAGCCACTCGCGGAGCGATTTCGACAGCTTTCGATAGCAGCGAGGCAACGCGCTTCGGTGAGGCTGTACCTGGAGCCGGATGAGGGGCTCGTGCCTGACGATGCTCGGCAGGTACTGGAGTCTTTGTCCGCCGACAATCAGGAAAACTCACCAACAACGATCGTCGCAACCCGTCGCGACATTGGGCTGGATGCATACGATCGCGTAGTTCACGTAGAAAACGGCCGAATCGTTTTTGATGGCAATAAGAGAGGATGGCGAGGAATGCATTCAAATTCAGTAACTGCAGATCTGCCGGTAGAATCGAAGTCGCGCGGGACAGCGGGCCCGATGAAAATTCTGTTCGCCGGCTATGCGCCGGTTCACTTTCGATGTTTTGAGCCCCTGTATCGCCGACTGCGAGCCAGGCGGGATGTCGAGGTTTTCCTGTCGGGTGGCTTGCGTTCCGGAAGCAAGATCGATCAAGATTATGACGCGGCCGCGCTATACGAGGGCTTCGATCTCCCACCGGGCATTGTGTTGCCAGTCGAGGCGATTCGGGAAATGGATTTCGATATCCTCTTTTCCGCGCACACGACACCGATCCTCCCAAGGAGTGCCGACAGACGTATCCAGATTTTTCATGGCGTGTCTTTCCGTAACAAAGCGGTGCGTCCCGAGAACATGGCCTACGACAACTATTTTGTGGTCGGTCCGTACATGCTGAGCCGCTTTACGGATGCTGGACTCATGCGTCAGGGTGACCCCCGCATTGCCGAGATCGGTTTCATGAAAACCGATGCACTGGTCGACGGCAGCTTGAATAAAGAGTCAATTATGCAGAGCGTTGGCTTTGACGGATCACGACCGATCGTTCTGTATGCGCCGACCGGCGCAAAACTCAACTCACTCGAAATCATGGGTGAAGATGCGATCCGCGAATTGCTGGCCGCCGACAAGTATGACTTGCTGATCAAGCCACACGATCACCCGAAGAACGTGGACGTCGATTGGGCAACGTATTTAAAACGCTATGAGAGCGCACACTGTCGCATAGTGTCGCCGCGCGAAAACGTAATTCCAGTGTTGTACATCGCCGACATGTTGATTAGTGATGCGTCGTCGGTAGCCAATGAATATACGCTGCTTGATCGCCCCATTCTGTTCCTGGATACGCCAGACCTGTTGCGCCAGGCAAGTACTGCGAAGCACTCGATGCTCGACCTGGATACCTGGGGTCGAGATGGTGGCCTGATTGCCGAGAAAGCCATAGATGTTGCCGCGCTGGTTGCAGAAAGCCTCGCAGACCCGGAACGGCTTTCGGCAACACGTCGGAAGATAGCCAATAACCTGTTTTTTAATCAGGGGCATGCGACTGATGCCGCGATGGCATGGATGGAACAGCACGTCTTGCCTGTCGCCAAACAAACTGAGGAGCAAAAAAATGTCTCTACCCTTGCTTAGATCTGAAGAGTCAAATCACGTCAATCGATCGTCAACGGGGCCTCTTTCGATGCGGCTGTTAACGGTTCTCATGGTCGGTCTGAGCGTTGTAGCGTTGCCAGACACAGACGCCGCCGCAGCCGAAAAGAAAAGCAGCGGGTCATCTCATGACTGGCGCTTGCATGGCCGCCTGCAGATTGACGGAGCTCAGTACGACAGTGATAACCCGCTGTATGTTGATGACGCAGCGCTGCGCCGCGCTCGGCTGGCCCTCCTCGGTGATTTGTGGGCTGGCTGGCGTATGAAGCTTGAGGTTGAATTTTCCGGCAGCACTCCTGGGCCCAAGAGCGTCTACTTGCGGCACGACATCGGCGAAAGCGGAGCGTTTACGCTCGGCCATTTCAAAGAGTCGATCAGCCTGCAAACGGCAACGAGCTCACGCTACAACACGTTTATGGAACGCGCGTTGCCAAACGTAGATAGCCCCGGATATCGTCTCGGTGCCGCATTCGCGGGTTACGGCAAGATCTGGTCCGCCACTGCAGGCGTGACCGGTGGTCGATTGAATGATCAATACAAGGTTGATGATGACGGTACCGGAGTATTCTTTCGCGCAGTGCTTAACCCAGCGACGAGCAAG
>JALHUQ010000032.1 GCA_022866645.1 Woeseiaceae bacterium
ATCCTGGCACGCTCTGCCGACGTTTCCGAGACCATCGTGCAGTCACTTGTTGAAAAAGCGCGGAGCCTTGAGTTTCCGGTGGACGAATTGATTTATGTTTCGCACAGCCCCGTTACTACGGATTGAAGTGGTCTGTAACAATCACAGGAGTGGCAGTCGATGCGAGTAGCGATCATCGGTGGAACCGGATTTGTCGGCGGCTACCTGACCGACGCCATGTTACATGCCGGACACTCGGTTTCGTTGCTGGTGCGGCAAGGTAGCCAGAGCAAACTGCGGCAGGCTGAACAGGTTCAGACAGTGATTGGCGATATTGCAGACAGCGAATCCATTCGTCGTCTGCTCAAAGGATGCGACGCGGTCGTCTACAACGTTGGTATTTTGCGTGAGAGCAAGCGGACAGGCGTCACGTTCGAGTCGACGCAGTATGAGGGTCTGGTCAATACCGTTAACGCTGCGCTCGACGTTGGCGTGCGGCGACTCCTGCTCATGAGCGCCAATGGCGTCAAGATACCGGGAACCCGGTATCAGGAAACCAAGTGTCGTGCGGAGAACTTTGCACTGAAAAGCGCATTGGATGTCACCGTGTTTCGGCCCTCCGTGATTTTCGGTAACCCGCGCGGGACGATGGAGTTCGCAACGCAACTCCGAAATGAAATGGTGCGCCCGCCAGTTCCTGCTATTAACTTTATTAAGGGTTGCAGTTCCAGCGATAGCGCTGTTGTCATGTCGCCGATCCATATTGACGACGTAGCAAGTGCGTTTCTGGTTGCGCTTGAAGATGACGAGTGCATCGGCAAGACGTATGCGCTGGGAGGGCCGGAAAATCTGAGCTGGAAAGAAATGGTTGCGAGGATTGCCGAAGCTGCCGGCCACAACAAGTGGCTGGTGCCCATGCCAATCGGACTAATGCGTATTGGTGCGACACTTTTCGACTCGCTGCCATTTTTCCCGGTGACGCGCGATCAGCTAACCATGCTGGAAGAGGGCAATGTCGCCGATCCGGCCGTCGTGAAAAACCTCATTGGCAGAGAGCCGGCTGCCTTTAGCGTCAGGAACCTTGCTTACCTTGGCGACTAGTGGGAAGCAAATCGTCGTCAACGACAGGATGCAGTCGGGGTACGCGTACACATTGTCGGCGCCCGCCGGGAAAAACTTTGATGCTGATTTTCAGCCCGGTCTAACGCCGAAGGAAATGCTTGAACTGGGTGTTTTCGGCGGCAAGTACATGACGGACTGTAAAGAAGAATTTCCCGATGACTGGTTTTTAAATGCAAAGCTGAGTCCCGACGGGGCCGACCCTGGTCTCAACTATTTCGGCGTCGCCGCGTCGCAGCCGCTGGCTGAGTGGCGGCGAAAAGGGTGGCTCTGGGATGAAGATCCGCGCGGATGGTTTCAATGGTATTGCCGATACTATATGGGTCGACGATGCGAAGACGACGCGCGGCAGATAAAGCGTTGGCGGGCCATGCGACGGCACATCGCGCAGATACGGAAGAACTGCGAGAAGTACGACCTCAACTGTCGCCCAAAGCAACGACAGGCCTTGCTGCATTGGGCTTACGACTCGAGAAACCTGGCAATCGATTAGCTCAGAATACGTAGTTAATCGCCGCGAAGCCTTTGACAATACGATCGTCGGCCACTATCGGGCTCGCCACGATCGAGTCTGGAAGATACTCGGCAGAGAGGCTCAGTACGATGCGCCAGCTTTCCGTGAGTTCGATGAAACTGCCGAATCCGACCTCGTAGCTGATCGAACTACCCGTATCGTATGCGGGGCGCGTCAGCGTAGCGGCGGCGACCGGTACCCCATAGTCGTAGTTTGTGAGAGCAGCGCTAAGCCAGTTCACCTGCAGCTGCGGCACAAAGCGAAACGAGCCAGCCTGAAATCCCTTCGATAATCCCGCGGTCGCAGTCCCGCCACCTATCTTGTCGGCAATGTCATGTTCATAGCGCACAGACAGATTTACGCCACCGGGTACCTCAACGCGAAACCCCAACCCTGCCATCAGAGTACTGTCGCGATCACCCAGTCCGATCAGCGCCGGGCTGTCGTCTTCTTCGTAGACGCCGATTCGATAGGACGCAGAGGCAGCCAGACGCCATGGACCCGCACCGAGAATTCCGTATTGCAGGTTTGGGCCTATCCACTGCAGCCGCTCTCCGATGTAGGTAATCGCCGGAATCGGCTGCAATACAGTCGAGTCGGATCCTGTGTAAGGGCTGCTTCGGCCAATGACACCGACACCAACTCCAATTCGGCCACGTTCACCCAGTATCTTGTATATTTCGATATCGATGGTCCTGGAGTCGCCCTCGCTAACGGTGAATTTGGCCCGATCGAAGGCAGGCGGACCTTTCGGCCGATAGTTGTTTGAAATTCCAAGGGGCTCTCTCGGGATACCGATAAAGTTCTTGTCGATCAGACCATTTTTATTGACGTCTACATAGACAAGAACAGCGACATCTCCCGTCGGCATATCCTCGATTAGATAGGTGTTACCGGGCTGAATCGTTGTACGCATCTCTCTTGCAGGATCTCGAAAATCGCCGAACGTATTCGGCGAGTTGTAGACCTGGAAGACCACCACACCGTCGGCAGGCGCGCCCTGCAAGCGTACCGAGATCTCGGCTGACTGAGCGGAAGAGGCGCCCGCAGCGAGAATAGCCAGCGCGACAAACCGGGTAGTGATGCTGCTGCTCCTGATCATGGTGTTTCGCCGATGCGCGTCTGATATGCCCGTACGCTGGCCAGATGAAATTCGAACATGCCGTCTTGATTGTCGTAGATCATCAGGCCCATGCCCGTGATTTGCCCGGCGTCGAGTTCCGGCCCAGCCAGCTGGCTCCCGCGGTACCTGGGAACGAAGCTCGCGAAAGGAATGTTGACTGTGCTCCAGGTACCGTCGCTCGTTTCGAAATCAGCCCAGTAACTGATCGGCTGGCCACGCCAGCTCGCCGTGGTTGCCAGTCGCCAGGTGTAGCGGCGGCCATCGCCCTGCACGTATAGCTGTATTCCCTGGTAACTCGACAGGTCGAGCTGTAAGGCCATCGTGCGAATAGAACTAAAACCGCCACCATCGGTGTTCGTGCGGCCAGTGAAAGTGAGCTCGCCCTGTTCGAGCCTGAAGTCACCCTCGCTTTGGCCGCCCATGACGTTGTCATTCACGACATACCAGGCCAGCTCCGCACTGTCGGCGGTGAAGTCGGTGATCAGGAGCGGTGGCATATCCAAGCGCTCAGTC
>JALHUQ010000235.1 GCA_022866645.1 Woeseiaceae bacterium
ACATCGACAAATGCCAGGTCACCCAGTTTGCGGTTGGTTCGATCGAGGCGGGTGGCCAGCTGCGTGGCGAGCTCAAATACGAGACCCGGGCTTTCGCTCGCAATCTGGCGAAAACGCGGATAGGTCATCTCGGCAATTTCGCATTCAGTGCGAGTGCGAACCCATGCACTGCGGATCGGTTGCTCGTAAAAAAGACCCATCTCGCCGAAGAATTGTCCTTTGTTCAGGTAAGCCAGCACCATTTCATTGCCGTCTTCATCCTCGATCATGACTTCAACCGATCCATCAACGATGTAATACAAAACATCGGGCAAATCACCCGCATGAATCATTACCGTCTTTGAAGGAACAGTCCGTACGCGGCAGTAACTCAGGAAGCGGTTGATTGCCGGTACGTCGCTCAGGTTCTTGACTGTTGTCTGCATTGATACTTCCTCGCCCGTGTGCGGATTACTTGTAATACAGAATGCCCGTCAGGGCAAGCTAAGTGCGTGTTTTATCGCGTTTTTTTACCTTTCGGAACGCTTTCTAAACCCAATAAGCAGTTTTTGTCATCACTTTGGCCGTTGCGCGCATCAGGCGGACTATCGGGCGTGGCAGCTCCGCCGCCCCTGCGTCAACAGCGTTTTCGCCATGCAACGCTTCTTCATCTCGCATTTGTTCGACGATCGCTCGGCTCCTGGCATCCTCTGGTGGCAGGTTCTCCAGGTGGCTTTCGAGGTGTGAGCAAACCTGTTTTTCGGTCTCGGCTATGAAGCTGAGGCTCCACTTGTCACCCAGAGCGCCGCTGGCAGCGCCGATCGCAAAGGCCCCGGCGTACCAAAGTGGACCAAGGCGACTCGGTTCGTAGCCGAGCTCGTGTATGCGCTGCTCGCACCAGGCGAGGTGATCAAATTCTTCGTCTGCTGCCCGCTTCATCTGATCTTCGGTGTTTTTATCGCGCGCGACGGCAGCATGACCCTGATACAGGGCCTGAGCTGCGATCTCACCGGCGTGATTAACGCGCATCAGCCCGGCTGCGTGCGCTTTTTGTTTCGCGTCGAGCTTCGCGTCTTCAATGCCCGTCGACGGATTCCTGCGGGACGCCCGACCTGCCGGGGCCGCAACCGTTCGTAATGCGTTGGTGGCGCTGGCAAGCAGTTTATCGAGCGGTGACAGCTGGCGTATTTTCATGCGGGGAAGTATAGCGCTGTGCTGCAGTCAGACGGTATACTCCGCGGCCAATTTTTGCCGGGCGATTGCCCAAGCCAGGAGATCGTGAATGATTGTTCGCTTTATATTAATAGCAGCATTGACTGTTGCGCCACTGTCGCTCCTCGCAGAGGAAGCCAAAGAGAAAAGCCCGTGGGCTGGCAAAGCCTCGCTTGGCTATCTGGCAACATCGGGCAATACCGAAAACTCCACGTTGAACACCGGATTTGAGATCGGCTATGCGTCAGGACAATGGGCGCATCTCCTTACCGCTGCGGCAATCACTGCATCTGAGAACGAAGTGTCAACCGCCGAAGCCTATGATCTGGGCTGGAAAAGCGAGCGCAAAATCAGCGATCACGACTTCCTGTTTGGCCGTCTGCAATGGCGCAAGGACAATTTCGGCGCATACAACACGCAGTTTTCTCAAACCCTGGGTTACGGGCGCCGCCTGATTGATAACAACAGGCACAAACTGAACGCGGAATTGGGTGCGGGTGCACGCCAGTCCGAATTGCAGCTTGGCGGCACCGGAAATGATACGATCGTCACGGTGGGTGCTTATTACAAGTGGCTGTTCAGTGAGACCGCTGAGTTTCGCCAGGACTTGATGATGGAGGCCGGTAGCAATAACACCTACTCAGAGTCAGTCACGGCGCTTTCAGCGAAGTTGCTGGGTGACTTGTCTCTGCTGGCGTCATTCACCGTCAAACACAACTCAGACGTGCCGCCATTGACCGAAAAATCGGACACCTACACTGCTTTGTCACTGGAATACTCATTCTGAGAATATCCCTGCGGCAGTGGCGCGTGTAAGTCATTGATCGGAATATGAAAAAATAAGACGCAGGATAGTTTGCAATGGCGCTGGGGCTCAAGTATTATTTCGCGCCTTTCGCCACTTCAGCGAACGCTCTTGCGTGCTTGGAAGGCAGACGGGGTAGAGGCCTTAGCGTTATCGTCCCGAATTACAAGAATTTTCCCAACGGAATCCAGAATTATGAGCACGTTTTCTGCAAAGCCAGCAGAGGTTCGCCGCGATTGGTACGTGGTTGATGCAACAGGCAAGACCCTGGGTCGCCTGTCGACTGAAATCGCTCGTCGCCTGCGCGGCAAGCATAAGCCCGAATACACGCCGCACGTTGATACGGGCGACTATATCGTCGTCGTGAACGCGGAGAAGGTGCGCGTTACCGGAAACAAGTTGCAGGGCAAGATGTATCACCATCACACCGGATATATCGGCAATCTGAAGTCTATCTCGCTTGAGAAATTGCTGGATAAGGCGCCTGAGCGCGTTATCGAAAAGGCCGTTAAGGGCATGTTGCCCAAGGGGCCATTGGGACGTCAGATGTTTGGCAAACTGAAAGTCTATGCAGGTCCCGCGCACAGCCACGCTGCGCAGCAGCCAATTCCTTTGGAAGTGAACGCCTGAGGCGCTTGCCCTTGGCTTTGAGACAATATTATGAATGATACGTTTTACTACGGGACCGGACGTCGCAAGACATCGACAGCTCGAGTTTTTTTGAAGCCGGGCAAAGGCTCTATTACGGTTAACGACCGTGCACTGGACGTTTTCTTTGGTCGCAAGACGGCGCAGATGATCGTTCGCCAGCCATTGGAGCTGACGCAGCACGCGACGACGTTCGATGTAAACGTGACTGTAAAAGGGGGCGGCACGACGGGCCAGGCCGGCGCAATTCGCCATGGTTTGACGCGTGCACTGATGCAATACGACGAGACGCTTCGTGCGTCCTTGCGTAAAGCGGGATTTGTTACTCGTGATGCCCGCGAAGTTGAGCGGAAGAAAGTTGGTCTGCGCAAAGCTCGTCGCGCAACTCAGTTCTCGAAACGCTAAGCTTCACAACGACCCTTATTGGGGGATCGTCTAGCGGTAGGACTGCGGACTCTGACTCCGCCAACCAAGGTTCGAATCCTTGTCCCCCAGCCAGAAACAATGGGCCCCATCGGGGCCTATTTTTTTGGCTGGGGGATGGCAGGAAGAGAGCCTTTGGTTCGACAAACCGGCGAGGCCGGTTTGGACGGCAAAGCCGCCCGAAGGGTGAGCGCCGCAGGCGCGAATCAATCCTTGTCCCCCAGCCAAAAAGGCCCCGCCAGGCGGGGCCTTCCTTATTGTCCTGCTAATTGCTCTGGCTAATTCCGCATTTCGCGGACGCCATCATCGCCGCTAACAAGCAGAATGTCAGCGGGGCGGTCCGCGAAGATTCCGACCGTAACAACACCAGGAATTCGGTTGATTCGGGCTTCCATCTCGAGCGGGTTGGGAATGTGTAGACCGTGGACATCGAGAATGTGATTGCCGTTGTCGGTGATGAAGCCCTCTCGCCAAATCGGTTGGCCGCGCAACTTCAGCATGCGTCTCGATACCATTTCCTGCGCCATAGGCAGAACTTCGATCGGCAACGGAAAGTGGCCAAGCATCCCGACCAACTTCGAATCATCCACGATGCATATGAATCGCCTCGCCGCGGAGGCCAGGACCTTCTCCCGAGTTAAGGCGCCGCCGCCGCCCTTAATGAGCTCCAGCCGCTTATTACTTTCGTCTGCTCCATCTATATAGAGGTCGAAGTCGCCAGTCTCATTGAGAGTCGACACCTCGAATCCAAGTTCTTCAAGTAACGCCGTGGAGGCCTTGGAGCTCGACACGATACGATCAATCTTGTCGCGAACGCCGGGCAGCATTTGAATCAGGAAGTTGACGGTCGATCCGGTACCAACACCAAGTGACGTGCCGAATTCGATAAATTCCAGCGCAGCTTTGGCGGCGTTTCGCTTTTTGTCGGATGCGTCCATAGCTGTCTACTATAGAGGTTTCGGCGCAAATGAAAAGAGCCCGCATGCGCGGGCTCTTTTACTTTGCTGTGGAAGAAGGCTCTTCCAAGCGGTCAGTCAGCTACTTCTTTTTAGTAGCCTTCTTCTTTGTTGCCTTTTTCTTTGTTGCCTTTTTCTTTGTTGCTTTTTTCTTTGTTGCTTTTTTCTTAGCAGCCTTCTTCTTCGCTACTTTCTTCTTTGTTGCCTTTTTCTTAGTCGCTTTCTTTGCTACTTTTTTCTTAGCAGCCTTCTTGGCGACTTTTTTCTTCGCTACGCGTTTTTTAGGCGCGGCTTTCTTTGTTGCTTTCTTACTGGACTTCTTCTTGGTAGCCATACTTTTCTCCGTGTCGGGTACCCGGGGCTGAGTATATACAACAAGATAGAAAAAACCAGCAAGCGAATCATGCAATGACCGATGTGAAAACCGATTGCTCCGGTTGCTAAGTCCCGTGAATTGAAAGTTTTTTGCTCGACGATGAAAAAATCAGAAGCGAGTCGCGCTCGACAGTTGCAAAAGTAACGCTGCGAAATCGAGACTGCGATGCAGCCGAGTCAGCGAATAAAAGAATTTCGATGGGTGAAAGGTGCGTGCCGTTTGCACGGTAAGAAAGCTGTGCTATTTCGACTCGTCAATAGTCCGATAAAGCCGTAAATCCCATATATTTGGCGATATTTCATCGATTTTCTGGCATTTGAACGCTACGCCCAACAGCTTCGGTAGTAACCACTGATTTCTGTGTCGCAGGAAAGAAAAGCAGCGGTCATAGTAGCCACCACCCATGCCGATTCGATGATTGCAATCGTCGTACGCCACTGTCGGAGTGATCACTAATTGCAGTGCACGAGGTGAGATCAACTCACCCGAATCCGGTTCCCAGATTGCCATCTGGTTACTGGACAAAGTCGAATTTGGTCGAATCTCGCGAAAAAACATTTTGCCGGATTTGCGCGTTATTGGGACAAAAATGCGCTTATTTGCGCGCCAAGCGCGCTCGATGATCTTTTGCGTGTCGACTTCGTCCGGCATCGGCAAGTAGCAGGCGATGAGTTTTGCTGCACGAAATTCGCGCGAACTTGTTACTTTGTCGCAAATAATTTTTGATGCGTGAGCGCGTTTTTCGACGGTCATCTCGCGTCGTGCGCGTAGTGCATTTCTGCGAAAAGTTTTTTGCGTCACATAAATCTTAGAAGTAGTGATTAGAAAAAAAGAGGCGCCTCCCACCTGTGCCGTCACGAGCCTTCGCTCTCGAACCGGAGCTAGAAGTGGGGTCAACCGTCGCTGCAACAGGCTCACCATCGAAATGGTTTTGCACACATGCAAACGACAGGCAGCGACCCCGTGGTGGAAATATTAGGGTCGGGAGGTTTCCAGGTCAGTATCGAACACTGCAGGAGACGCCAATTTGAATAATACGCTTTTCACGGTCGAGTATCGACTAGAGATCAAGTTGTTTCGAGTGGCTCAAGACGTTGTCGACACGGTCGGATATAATTTTGAGGCGCTCACTGATGCCGCCCTCAAGCTCTTGATCCCGCGCATTTGCATGGATCAGGTCATTCGCCATATTCAACGCTGCCATTACGGCGATCCGGTCCAGACCGACAATTCTGCCGCCGTCGCGAATCTCTCGCATTTTGGCATTCAGGATCTCGGCCGAATCGAGCAAGTTAGTCCGCTCATGGGCGGGGCAAGCTACCTGGTATTCCTTGTCCAGAATTCTGACACTTACCTGGGCGGTCTGTTCGGTCATTCAGCGTACTCCGTGCCGTTGTATCAAGAGCCTTGCTCCATCGCTTTGAGTCGGCCGATCATTGCTTCAACGCGTGCTCGTACCTGCTCGTTTTTCTGTAGCAGATTTGCGCGCTCAGATGTCAACACGTCCTGACGTTGCTTCAGCGAGCGGTTTTCGTCCTGTAACTGGTCGCAGACACGCACGAGCGCGTCGACCCGCTTCTCCAGTCGCTTTAGTTCGTGTTCGAACGTTGAATTTATCTTCTCAGCCATAACGGCAATATAGTCACGCCTATGACGAGAATCAATCGTCCTCTGCACTTGAGTTACGCCGGCGTAGTCAGAAATAGCAGTCCATGGGATCATAAGGGATTGGTGGAATTGACAAGGTTGACATCCAGATGGATGAAAAAGTCGCGTATGAGGTACTGGAGGCTACGCTCAAAAACTGCGGTGCGAGCTGGGATGCCGCGCAAACGCATGGACTCCTGACAGGCCGGCTCGCAATTGTGGGTGTCCCGGCGGGCCCTGATTGGTTGTTACAGGTTCTCGAGGGTACCGACGAAGCGAACGCGCTGCGCCTGGAATGTCAGCGGATTCTGGACAGGCTGTATCAGTCGACGTACTGGCAGTTGTCCGAACGATTATCGGAATTTGAGCCGCTATTACCGGGTGACGAGGACGATGTTGCAGAACGCGCTGTGGCTCTGGCGAATTGGTGCGAAGGATTTTTGCACGGCATCGTCTCGGCCAGGCACGGCGACGCGCTACGTGAACGACTTGGTGCCGAGCCCTTGTCCGATATCATTAAGGATATGCTACAAATCACTCGCGCCGGGCTGGATGAGGAGTCGGATGAGGAAGATAATGAGTCGGCGTACGTCGAGCTCGTCGAATACGTTCGCGTCGCCGCACAGTTATGCTACGAGGAACTGGCAGACATCCGATACACCACTAGCGAGTCCAAATGAAGAGTCCAAATGAACAGGAATGAATTTGAAAAACGACGCCGTCAGCTGCTACGCATGGTTGGTCCGGGCGGCATTGCCATTTTGCCATCGGCGCCTACCCGAACGCGAAGTCGTGACGTGGAATATCGTTTCCGGCAGGACAGTGATTTTTACTATCTGACGGGTTTCGCGGAGCCAGAGGCAGTCGCCGTGCTCGTGCCGGGGCGTGCGAACGGTGAATTCCTGTTGTTCTGCCGAGAGAACGATCCAAAAAGAGAACAATGGGACGGATTGCGTGCGGGTCAGCGAGGTGCAGTCGAGAACTATGGCGCCGATGACGCATTTCCGATCGATGATCTGGACGACATTCTGCCCGGGATCATGGAGTCCTGTAATCGCGTTTACTACACCATGGGTATGTACGCGGAGTTTGACGCTCGTATGGCTGATTGGGTGAATTTGTTGCGCTCAAAACTCAACCGTGGAGTGCACTCGCCGCAAGAGTTCGTTGCGCTCGATCATTTGCTGCACGACATGCGCCTTTTCAAGAGCCGCGATGAGATATCCGCGATGCGCAAATCGGTGAAAGTGGCCGTCGAGGCGCACAAGCGGGCAATGAAGGTTACCCGTCCTGGACTATACGAATATCAGGTTGAGGCCGAATTTAGTCATGAATTTCGTCAAAATGACGCCTGGGCTTCTTACAGCCCGATAGTCGGTGGTGGCAAGAATGCCTGCATCCTCCATTACGTTGAAAATAATTCAGTGCTGAAAGATGGCGATTTGCTTCTGATCGATGCCGGTTGTGAGCTCGACTACTACGCTTCGGACATTACCCGGACGTTTCCTGTGAATGGTCGCTTCAGCCCGGAGCAGCGAGCGCTATACGAGGTCGTTCTCGAAGCACAACGCGCCGCGATCGAAAAAACTGTCGTCGGCAATCACTGGAATGAACCTCACGATGCCGCTGTTCTGGCCATCACCAAAGGTCTGCGCAAGCTTGGTTTGCTGGATGGTACGGTTGCTCGCCTGGTGAAAGACGATGCCTATCGGCAGTACTACATGCATCGCACCGGGCACTGGATCGGGATGGATGTGCATGATGTCGGCGATTATAAGGTCGGCGATGAATGGCGCATGCTCGAAGCCGGGATGGTCACGACCGTTGAGCCCGGCATTTATACGGACAACAGTCGCAAGGTTCGGAAAATGTTTCGCAATATCGGCATACGAATCGAGGACGATGTTGTGGTAACAAAAAACGGCCCGGATGTGCTCAGCAAAGGCCTGGTTAGCGATCCTGACGGCATCGAGTCATTGATGAACAGTACGTAGGCGATGAGTCGCAAGACGGGCAATTACGACATTATTATCGCTGGCAGCGGTATGATCGGAACGAGCCTCGCGCTGGCGTTGGCTCCGCTGGCATTGCGCATAGCAGTCGTCGAAGCCGTTGCTCGAAAGGAGGTCGAGCAGCCCAGTTTTGATGATCGATCAACGGCCCTGTCTCGCAGCACGCAGCGCATGTTTGAGGCAATGGGCTTGTGGGGCGAGGTGCTTGCCGCGTCCATGCCGATCTCCAAAATCCACGTATCCGACCAAGGCCGTTTTGGCTTTTCCCACATCGATGCGGAAGAACAGGGTGTTGACGCACTCGGCCATGTCGTTATCAATCGAGTACTGGGTAATGTGCTGCAATCACACCTCGACGCCGCCAAGAACGTCGACGTATTTTGCCCGGCGCGTATTGAGCGCATCGACCTTGGGCGGGAGCAGGCTTGTGCGACCCTGAAAATCAATGACGGTGAAATGGAGCTGAGTTGTCAGCTGCTGGTTGCTGCAGACGGTGCAAATTCCTCTGTCCGCGAGATGATGGGTATCTCGGTACTGAAACGCGATTACGGGCAGCGCGCAGTTATTGGCAACCTCCTGACCGAAAAAAGTCTGGACCAGCGCGCCTTTGAGCGATTTACGCGACAGGGGCCACTGGCGATTCTGCCGGTCGCCGAAGGACGAGCAGGATTTGTCTGGACGGTTTCGGAAGCTGATGCTGATCGCATTTTGGGTTTGGATGACGATGAGTTTTTGGCCGAGATTCAAGACGAGTTCGGCAACCGCCTCGGAAAATTTTCGCGTATCGGCAAACGGGCCTCGTATCCTCTGACGTTGAGCAAAGCGGCGCGCCTGACGGCGACGAGAAGCATTCTGGTCGGCAACTCTGCGCATGGATTGCATCCGGTTTCGGCGCAAGGTTTCAACCTTGGCATGCGTGACGTTGCGGCACTCTGCGATTGCATCGCGGATGCGTTGTCAGATTCGATCGATCCCGGTGATGCACGCGTGCTCGATCGGTATGCAGTCTGGCGGCGAACCGATCAGAAAAAGCTCGTGCAGTTCACCGACAGTCTGGTACGTCTGTTCGGCAGCAAGCGTCCCGGACTGGGTACGCTGCGGAACATTGGCATGATCGGATTTGATCTGATACCCGGTGTGCGCCGGACCTTCGCCAAACACACAATGGGTCTCGCAGGTGAGTTGCCGCGCTTGTCTCGCGGCGTGCCGATTCGATGAAAACGAATTACCGAATCGTGATCGTCGGCGCTGGCATCACAGGACTAACGCTCGCTGCATTGCTGGCCCGAGGGCGCCACGCGGATGCCCTTGAAATCACCGTCATTGATGCCGCCGCGCGCCCCGCCTATTCCGCCGCCGACGATGTTTCGTTGCGGGTTTCCGCGATTGCCAACGGCTCAGCCGCGCTGCTGGATTCCGTAGGAGCCTGGTCGGCGATTCAGCTGGCGCGAATTTCGCCGTACGAAGCGATGCGCGTATGGGATGAGAATGACACGTCCGATAGCGGCTCGGCACTGCGCTTTGCCGCTTCCGAATTTGCTGTTCCACAATTGGGTTTTATCGTCGAAAATGTACTGGTACAGGATGCATTGCTCGCGGTGCTCGACGAGTGCAGCGTTACCTTGAACTTCGGAACGGCTATCGATTCTCTACCCGAGGCGGATTTGGTGGTTGGCGCTGACGGTGCACGATCATTCATACGCGGCCTGGCTGGCATCAAGACCACGCTATGGCCATACCAGCAAACGGCCGTCGTCACGCACCTGAAGACGGAGCGGAAACATGCCGCCACCGCATGGCAGCGGTTTCTCCGTGAGGGACCGCTCGGTATGTTGCCGCTGGCCGACGGACGCATTTCAGTGGTGTGGTCGACGACACCTGAAAGGGCGCAGCAGGCGATGACCGTATCGAACCATGAATTGGGTCGGTTGTTGACGTTAGCGTCGGATGGAGTTCTGGGCGAGCTATCGGTCGCGGGGCCGAAAGGTGCGTTCCCGCTGTGCGCGCAACACGCAGAAAGCTATGTGCTGCCGGGAATCGCGCTTATCGGCGATGCCGCGCACGCCATTCATCCTCTGGCAGGACAAGGTGCTAATCTGGGGCTCCAGGATGCCGCGGAGCTGGGGCGCGTCCTTGATGCCGCTATTGCTGATGGACTGCACCCGGGTGACCGGCCAGTGCTACGGCGATACGAGCGGGCTCGCAAGGGTGCCAATTTGACGATGTTGCATTTCATGACTGGCCTCAACCGCCTGTTTACGACAGACTCCACGGTTCTGGACGAGGTAAGATTGGCTGGCATGCGACTTTTCAATCACAGCGGACCCGTCAGAGAACGCGCCGTTAGTGTCGCGCTGGGTGTGAAGTAACACAACAATAAGACTGCGAGGGGACAATGGAGCAGCGATACGTATTCGTGCTGGCAGCATTGCTGACGGCTCTTGGAATGTCCGTATTTTTTTACAAGTGGCAGGTACTTGGTTTTCCGGTGACTGAGAATCAGGAGAGACCGGTGTGGACGGTTGAAGCCGCTGTGAGTTTCGACAGCGGCCCGGGGTCCATAAGAGCGCAACTGCGTATTCCCACGTTGACACCCGGATTCCGGATGCTCAATGAAAACTCGGTGTCGCGTGGGTATGGATACGGCACCCCATTCGGCGACGATGGACGTATTGCCGAATGGACGACGCGCCGGGCAGACGGCGAGCAAACGGTCTACTACCGCGTCTCTGTTTTCGAAGACGATGCTATTGACGAGTCGGATACGACGCCGCCGTTTCCACCGATGCCAGTTATCAAAGAGCCGATGAATACGGCCGTTCAGGTGCTGGTCGAGTACGCTCGCGAGCGTTCCGCCGATACGGCATCGCTAACTTCCGAAGTACTGCGCCGACTCAATGACCCATCACCTGACGCTAGCGTCGAATTGATACTCTCAGACGTCGACAACAGCGCCAAGTTCGTTGCTGTCGTCTGCGAAATACTCGCGTCCGCGCGTATTCCGGCGCGGGTTGTTCACGGCTTTCCATTAACCGAGAGATTACGCAGCGCCGATTTGGTGTCGTGGCTGGAAGTGCATGACGGCGATCGCTGGTTGTATTTCAACCCGGTTACCGGAGAAGAGAGTCTTCCCGAGCGGTTTTTGGTTTGGTGGCGCGGCAACGAACCGTTGGTCAATGTTGAAGGCGGGAGCGACGTACGTGTTGAATTCGCGATTCAGGAAAACCACATCGACACAGTTGCGATCGCCGAGACGCAGTCGGCCAAGCGTGGCAGCAGTGCGATTGATTTTTCGCTCTACAGTTTGCCAATCAGGACGCAAGCGGTTTACAGCGTGCTGTTAATGATTCCGATCGGCGCGTTCATCATGGTGATCATGCGCAATATGGTCGGCGTGGATGCTTTCGGTACTTTCATGCCGGTGTTGATCGCACTTGCTTTTCGCGAGACCAAGCTTTTTTGGGGCGTGATTCTGTTCACGTTGCTCGTAACTCTGGGGCTGACTATCCGTTTCCTGCTCGATCGATTGCGATTGTTACTTGTGCCGCGGCTCGGCGCGGTTCTCATCATCGTCGTCATGTTGATGCTGATTATCAGCATGACTTCTCATCGTCTGGGCTTGGAAACGGGATTGTCCGTCGCATTGTTCCCGATGGTTATTATCTCGATGACGATCGAACGCATGTCAGTCGTCTGGGAAGAACGCGGTCCTGCCGATGCGATTCGTGCTGGCGTCGGCAGCCTGCTCGTCGCCGTTGCGGCTTACGCTTTCATGGGCATGAATTGGCTCGAACATTTGATATTCACGTTTCCTGAATTGCTGCTGGTCTTACTCGCGGTCGTACTGCTCTTTGGCCGTTACACAGGTTATCGATTGACCGAGCTGCACCGATTTAAAGTACTTGTGAAAGACTGACGATGTCCGTTGCCAAAAAGCTTCACGAGGCTGGCGTCCTTGGATTGAACGAACGCAATGCCAATTACATCATGCGCCTCAATCCGCGGCGCCTGTATCCACGTGTCGATGACAAAACATTAACCAAAGAGCTTGCGGTCGCAGCTGGCATGGCGGTACCTGAGTTGTACGGCGTGATCGTACATCAGGGCGAGGTCCGAAATTTTGCAGCAATCGTTAAGGACAAAAGAAGCTTCGTTGTTAAACCCGCACAGGGTAGCGGTGGCGACGGCATCCTGGTCGTGACTGGTCGCAGCGAACGCAAGCGCGACATTTTTCGACTTAGCAGTGGCGTGCTGATGTCAGAGGGTGAAATTCGGCATCACATTTCCAACATCGTCGGTGGACAGTACAGTCTGAGCGGCCAACGAGACAAGGCTTTGATCGAGTACTGCGTACACTTCGATCCTACGTTTGCTGAGGTGAGTTTTCAGGGTGTACCGGATATTCGGGTGATCGTTTACCGCGGCTATCCTGCGATGGCGATGGTACGTTTACCCACACGTGCGTCCGATGGTAAAGCCAACCTCCATCAGGGCGCGGTCGGCGCCGGTGTCGACCTCTCAACGGGTACAACATTGTCTGGTGTTCTGGATAACCTGCCAATCGAGGATCACCCGGATACGGGCGCAGTCGTCTCTGGCCTGCAAATCCCACATTGGGATTTCATCCTCGAATCGTCCGCGCGCGGTTACGAAGTGACAGGTCTGGGATATCTCGGAGTTGACATGGTCATCGATGCCAATCTCGGGCCTTTGATCCTGGAGATGAATGCACGCCCAGGGCTGAATATACAAATCGCGAATCGGACGGGTATTGGGAATCGCATCAAGCGCATTGAAGAAATATATGACGCAGCTGCGACACCCGCAGAGCGAGCAGCGGTTGCAAGGCGAGAGTTTCCGGCCTCAGCATGATCATTGTAGAGGACGACCTCGGCGGGTTCCGAGTTACTTGGCTGCTGTGCGCTGAAAGAGCTAGCTTCGGATTCCGGCGAAATCAAGTCGACGCGCACAGCGGGCGCCCATTTGGGCAGAGGCGTCGCGACTGCGGTACTCAAAACTATCGTCGATGTTGCCAGGCAGCCCATTCGCCGATTACCGCGAAGACCCGTTCAGTCGTTTCATGGTGTTGACGCTCTAGTTTGCGAAGCAAACCACTGAGATAGAAATCGACACGCGTTGCTCATCCGGATTCCGATACGAGTGTCGCTGGTCACCCCGGAACACGAGCATATCGCCTTCGTTCAACAGGTGATGTTCGCCTCCAGCGATGAGCTCGACCTGCCCGCGCTCGCACGTCAGATACTCGCGTGTGCCGGTCGTGTGCGGGACGCCGACCATTCGGCCGCCTGGGGCAAGTTCTGTGCGTGAAATGTCAAGGCCCGGCAGAGCCTCGGGTACTAAAGGCCTCAATTTCGCGTCCTGGCGCCTGCGCTCACGGACTTTTTCGGCCGGGATAAACTCAAATTCGCTGCGCGGCGGGCCAAGCAATTCTTCGATAGAGACGTTCAACGCGCTGGCCGCTTTACTGAGGACGGCGAGTGTCGGATTAGCGGTGCCGGTCTCAAGGCTGGCCCAGGTCGGACGGGGAAGCCCGGAAAGCGTCGCTATCTGTTGCTGGGACATCCTGCGCGCTTCTCGCAGTCGCCGGATATTGTCGGCCAGGTTTCGATTGATCTCGGTCATGTCGATAAAATATCAATCGGCTGGTTAGATAGCAATTTAGTTGTTATATCGTCGGGCAAGAAACAAACTGGCGAAAAGCAAAGGAGAACATCATGACAACTCGAATGGAACACGCGAACCTTCACGTTCGCCACTTTGATGACGCCGTTCGCTTCTTGCAGACGGCATTCCCGGAATTCAGGGTACGCAGTGAAAGTGTCAGAGACGGCTTACGTTGGATGCACATCGGTACCGACGATACCTATATTGCGCTCAACGAAGCCAGCCAGACATCGGCTGACACCAGATTGCCGTATGACGGGCAGCCAGGGTTCAATCATCTCGGCTACGAGGTCGACGACGTCGACGCACTGCAATTACGCTTGGCCGCGGCCGGATTCAGGGATTCAACGTATCCGAACAAGCACGCGCACCGCAAGCGAGTCTATTTCAATGACGCGGACGGCAACGATTGGGAGTTCGTGCAGTACTTCTCAGACAAGCCTGAGGAGCGCAATGATTACGACTTGCCTGATGAAGCCTGATCTGTTGCCAATCGATAGAGGTACATCTCGGAGCTATTGTAGGCTTCGATTTGTGCCTCGCGTATGAAGCCCAATTTATCGAGTACACGAATTGAGCCGATGTTGGGGATATCGACGGTGGCGATAATCTTCAAGTCGGGATGTGCAGCCGTCATGTGCAGGAGGACCGCCTGTGCCGCCTCAGTGGCGTAGCCTCTTCC
>JALHUQ010000236.1 GCA_022866645.1 Woeseiaceae bacterium
CTGGTCGATTCCAATATCGATATGGAGCCTGACCTGTCAGTGCTCGACGAAAACTTTTATCGTGGACAGGTCAGCCAACTCAGCAACACGACGATTATCAATGGTCAGATTAGTCGCAGCAGAACCTGGACTATCGCGCTGATGGCGAAGGCGACGGGCAAGCAGGAGATCCCGGTGATCACTGTCGGCAGTGAACGAAGTCAGCCGATAAACATAACAATCAACGAGCCAACCAACGCACCCCCCGGCGAGGCGGATGTGTTCATTAGCAGCGAAGTTGATCAAACAGAAGCTTACGTACAATCGCAAATTCTGTATCGCTTCAAAGTGTATCGGGCCGTGGCGACGCGTCAGGAAGGACGGCGTGACCCGGTCATCTCCGGTGCCGAAGTGTTGATTGAGCGAGCTGGCGATGAGCGCAGCTACGAAGCGATTCTGAATGGTCGGGAATACAACGTCATCGAGCGAGTGCTGGCGATATACCCGCAAGCGAGCGGCGAGATTTCGATTTCGCCGGCCGTATTCGAGGCCCGCGTGTTGCGCGACGGACGCATCACAGGTCGCAAGGTTTTCGAGTCACAAGCGCATACCGTTAAAGTACTGCCGATTCCCGCGCCGCCCGCAGATTTTCCTGATGCGGCGTGGCTACCTGCACGGGACGTGCAACTCAGCGAAGAATGGTCGCGCGAGCCGAATGAGATTGCCGCCGGCGAACCCGTTACTCGCAAGGTCACGATCAGCGCGTTGGGGCAAATCGAAACACAGATTCCAGCGCTCGATCCACCCGAGATTGACGGCATGAATGTCTACGCGGACAAGCCCGACCTTAGCCGCCTTTTCGAGGCGGAAGGTATCCGCGGTGTACGTCGAGATCAGTACGCGATGATCGGTGTGCGCGGCGGTGCTGTTGAGGTTCCGAAACTCGAGATTCCCTGGTGGGATATCGACGCGGGCGAATGGCGCGTCGCGAGTCTTCCGGCGAGAACGCTAAATATTGAAGCACCCGTGGCAATCGCCGCACCGCCGCCGGTAGTTGAGCCTGCAGCCGTGTCGGAGGAGGCGACGCCACCGCCAGTGCCGGTCGCGACGGAGGCCTTCTGGAAGCGGGTCAGTCAGATTATCGGCGGACTCTGGGCCCTGACGGTCGTCGCATGGTGGTGGTCATCGCGTGAGCAGAATAAGGAACCGACAGAGCCCGAGCCGCCACCTGTCTACAAGCAACAGGCGAAATTCATCAAAGCGGCAAGAAAGGCAGCAGCGGAAAGCGACAAGGCCGGAATACGCGCCGCCGTAATCGAATGGGGTCGATTGCAATGGCCGCACGATGCGCCGCGCAGCATTAGTGACGTCGCTGGACGGGTTGCATCGCCGTTATCCGAGGAACTCAGGAACTTATCGGCGAGCAGCTACAGTAATGGCGGCTCGGAGTGGAATGGCGAACGACTCGGCAAAGCACTGCGCTCGATCAGTGTTCTGGCAGAAGACCGTATGGCGGCAACGCAAGATGCGCTGCCGCCATTAATGCCACCCGGTAGCTGACTCAGGTTCCACTGGTTGCGCTGGTGCCCATCACCGCCGGACGCAAGGACTCGAGTATTGCTGCGACTTCGGATTGCGCCTCTGCGCTGGCGCCGTTGGCGCCGACCGCCGTAAGAACGTCTGCAACCGCGCTGTCGAAATCGGCCTCTGACAAGTTCAACGCGGCGTGAGCCGAGGTCATGTCACGGCCTTCGTACTTCGAAGGGCCGCCGGTACCTGCCGCAAAAAAGGCTGTGACATGTGCGGAAAACGGGCCGTCTTCAATGTCAGTAAAGTAATGGGCGATAGCGGGATTCTTGCGATGCAATGCCAACGTGTCATGCACTATCTTTTCGATTCCTTCCCAGGCGCCAAGGCGTTCATACAAGGTCGGTGCCGCGGCCGCATCGTCGCCCGCGAAGGCGCTGGAGGTAACGATTCCGGATGATAATGTTAATGCGAGTATTGCGAACCCTTTCACGAACTTGTTGCTCATATCTCTCTTCCTCGATGGTTGGATCATTGTTGCCGTGGTTTTGTTAGCGTGTTTCAGGATGCGACGACAGTAACACCGGATTTGACAGCAGAGTAGTACAGATTCTGTAGTGTTTGCGTCGTCGGCAAACTGGCATGATTGCCATTCACTTTCTATCGAGGTATCCCTATGAAGTCATTCGGCCAGTTTTGCCCGTTGGCGCAAGCCGCTCAATTGTTGTGCGAACGCTGGACATTGTTGGTAGTGCGCGAAATGGTTGCGGGCAGTACTCGCTTTAACGAACTTCGCAAGGGCGTACCGCTGATGTCGCCAACGCTGCTTTCCGCGCGCCTGAAACAACTAATGGAGTATGGCGTTGTAGCGAGGTCAGGAAGCAAAGGAAAGTATATCTATCAGCTGACAACGGCCGGAAAGGAATTGCAGCCGATAGTGCAACTACTCGGTGTCTGGGGACATCGCTGGGCGCCCTCAACACTGGCGCCAAAGGATCTGGATGCCAGTTTATTGATGTGGGACATGCGCCGAAGTGTTAACCCGGCGGCATTCCCCGATCACAAGGTCGTCGTGCAGTTTGAGTATCCGGATGCACCCAAAGGCGCCCGAGACTGGTGGCTGATTTCTGAGCACCAGGAAGTCGATCTTTGTCTGAGTGATCCGGGCATCGACGTCGACATCCTGATCAAAAGCCCCCTGATGACGATGACCGCCGTGTGGACTTGCCAGATGCGTTTCGCGGACGCTGTCAAGAAAGGCGAAATCAAAGTCCAGGGGGACGCCAAACTTGCGAAAAAGCTGACGGACTGGCTGCAAAGCAGCGCGCTATCGCGACTCGGCTCAAGCGGAAAATACGCCAGTCTGGATTGGCAAAAGGCGTAATGTGGCGGTGGCGTCGGTGCTACCAGTGCCCGATGCTTGCCATCGACACCCACGGCTCCTGTGGTGGCAACGAGTCACCTTTTTGCAGCAACTCTATTGAGATGTTGTCCGGCGAACGGACAAACGCCATATGTCCATCGCGCGGTGGGCGATTAATGGTGACACCGGCATCCATGAGTTTCTGGCAAAGCGCATAGATATTATCGACCTGATAAGCGAGGTGACCGAAGTTCCGGCCTTCACCGTATTCCTCGCGGTCCCAGTTATGCGTCAGTTCGACCTGCGCCTCGTCATCGCCAGGCGCGGCCAGAAATACCAGCGTGAATCGTCCCTGTTCACTGTTATAGCGCCGCAGCTCTACCAGCCCCAGCTGCTTGCAGTAAAAGTCGAGTGAGGCATCGATATCGGTGACCCGTACCATGGTGTGCAGGTATTTCATTTGTCGCTCCGCGTTGGACTCGTATTCGGTTTGGAATCACAATGGTCGTTGATACTCGCACCGACGGCAACTGTGAACAATATTCGCACGATTACAATTGATCTCGACGACACACTTTGGGAAATACACCCGGTGATTCGGCGTGCCGAACTGCGGCTGTACGAATGGTTAGGCGAGAATTACCCACGTATCACCGCGTTGTATGCGCCGCAAGACCTGAGTGAAGTCCGGTCGCAGGTAATGGTCGAATTTATTGATCGTGCGCATGATGTGACGTTTCTTCGTCACACCGTGCTTGGGCGGATCGGCGTCGCCGCCGGCTACGGCAGCGACTTTATTGAAGAAGCCTTCAGTGTATTCGACGAAGTGCGCAACGATGTTGAACTATTCCCCGAAGTCATCCCGACGCTCGAGGCCTTGGGCGAGCGATTCCAGATCATCGCAGTGACCAACGGCAACGCGAATCTTGAGACCATTGGTATACGACACTTGTTCGATGGTGTGGTCACGGCCGCCATGGCCGGGGCCGCGAAGCCGGCTTCGCAAGTCTTTGAAATGGCGGTACGAGCGGGAGGCGCGAGCAAAGCGGAGACCCTGCACATCGGGGACCAGCCTTTGCATGATGTGGAGGGTGCACGAGCCGCCGGCTTGCGCACGGCCTGGATTAATCGCAACGGAGCCGAATGGCCGGACGAATATGCGCGGCCCGACATGGAGGTGGTTCACGTTGGTGAAATACCAGCCTTGCTGACCGTTGACTAGGGTATGGCCCACCCAATCATCATTTACATACCGGGATTGCTGCCAAAACCCGAACCTGAAAAGCACCGTGATGCCTTGTTCCGCTGCCTGATGGCTGGCATGCGCCGCATTGACGCGCCGGTGGCGGACGCCATCGCGGCAAAATCCGCCAACTTCAGTATTGTCTCGTGGACTTACGATTTCTATTGCATGCACCGCGACATCGAAATCGACCGGGCGGCGATCGAGGCGGTCATCGAGCAGATTGAGGCTAGTGCAAAAGACATTGCTGAGGCGTCCGCCTGGTCGCGTCGCCTGACACGCTGGATATACCGCCTCGGCGACATCTTGCCGTTTCTGATCCCACACCTGGCAAGCGAGCGCATGGAAGTGCATCTGCGTGATCTGCGACGCTATGAAAGAAACAACAACGGAATTGGCGACCACGTACGTCGCATGCTCAAAGTGTTGTTGTTGGCGGCATCGGGCGGCCAGCATCCCGTGCTGCTGATAGCACACAGTATGGGATCTGTTATCGCCTACGACTCCCTCTGGGAACTGAGTCACAGGCATGGCAATCCAGTAGAGATTGATCTGTTTCTGACGATGGGCAGCCCTCTGGGTCAGAGCTTTATTCAGAAAAAACTCGAGGGCCACGACAGGCATGGCAAGGAGCGCTATCCGCTCAATATCCACCGCTGGACAAATCTTACTGCGATCGGAGACTTGACGGCCGTTGATCCAACGCTGGCGAACAACTACTCGGAAATGCTCGAGTTGGGTTTGCTAGCCTCGATCGATGACAAAAACTTGCTGAACTATTTTCGACTCGATGGCGAACTCAATGTGCATTCCGAATACGGCTACCTCGCTAACGAAAAAACCGCGCACACCATTGCCAGATGGTGGCGCGGTCATAATTCGGAACTGCCCCCGATAGACACTAGCTAGGATCCAGGTTCGGCCGGATGACGATGTCGGTGCGCCGATTACGTGCGCGACCCGCTTCGGTCTCGTTACTGGAAACCGGGCGTGTCTCGCCGTATCCGGTTGCGATGAGTCGGTACGTCGGAATACGCATCGCGTTGATCATGTA
>JALHUQ010000237.1 GCA_022866645.1 Woeseiaceae bacterium
CAGTTCGGTGTGGCGCCACCCAGGGAAGATCAATCGTCGGTTGGCGAAGCCGATTCCGGAAACTCGCCGCAGGCGGTAATCCCGGAACGTTCGGCGCAGGCAGTTTCCTCGTCCGGCCCAGTCAATACGATGCAAGCGACGGATGGCGGCAATGCACCCGTCAGCGCTGTAGCGCCAACGGAAGATGAGCCGCCGTTGGATCTGGAATCGATTCGCAATGAATTGCAGAGGCGCAACGACGACGGCGACAACTAGTCCCTGGTTCGATCGCTCAACCCGCTCGCTGTCGGCCCGTTACGAACTAATTGTTCGGGTCGTATTCTTCGTCGGATGTGCCTGCATCGGGCAGGCCAAAAGTACGCACTTCCACTTGCTCATCCGTTACTGCCGGCGCGCCGTTAGCGGTCATGCCGGGTTGTTTCGGCAGGCGGCTCGTCTGTGCGGTCAAAACCTGGACGAAGGTATTGGCGATGTCGGGTGCTATGTTGGGTGAACTGGCGAAAATACGTTCGGGCGTCATGCTGCTGGAAGCATAAAAGGCCGCGTTTGCCTTGCGGTCCATAGTAACGCCAGCGCCCTCAAGCGCTACGCCCGCAAAAAGCCCACGGTTGCGTGAGTAGGAATAGACTTCAGCTTTGAATTCGATGTCTGTCGCGATCGCCGCTTGACGGCCCAACGGTCCTGCCGCCACAGAGGCGTCCGCCCCCAGCGTCAGTCGACCATTTTCAATTCCGTCAACGCCTTTGCGAGTTTTGAATACCAATATGATATCCGTTGACTGCGCACCAATTTGCCAGCCGACACTACCACCGGTCAACGCGATAAATGCAGGGTTACTCCATGAACCGTCGTCTTGCCGAACGACTATGATTCCCTTGCCGTGTCTGGCGCCCAATCCGAATGCCGCCTTGATAACGTTGGGTACCACAGCCACCGCGTAGGCCCGCGACAGTAGCGCCGGAGGCACCGTCTTTTCAGGTATCCGAAGCAGCTGTTCGAGAACATCGGCGGCGTCGCCGACGCGCTTTTCTTCACGCGAGGCTGCATTAGAAGTGCCGGCAAACAGCAGCGCGACAAGTACCGTTACGGCAATGAGTAGTTTTGAATTCATGATTAATTGGATATCTGGTTCGCTCTGAAGTTCAATAATACGCCAGCTTCGAGGGCCGAGCACTATCGGTATACGAGAATGGGCGGCAAGGGATAGTTCAGTGTCGCGCAGACGGCTCGCACAAGCTCTGCTTCAGCGATCGATAATTTGCCGTCGTGAGCGGCGGTCGCGCTGAGGGCGCGCAACAAGGAGGTCTGTCCCTTGCTGTTCAGACCCAGAAGGATGTCGAGGCACTGGCTGAGGATGGTGATCGTATGTTCGCGTTTAGAGTTGAATTCTGCGCCAACCGCCCATGCACCCAGCGTAGCCAATCCTTGTTCGAAAGCCGCGGACCTGTCAGCGTCTGTATCGTGGCCGTAGTCGGCAAGAATCCGCAACAGGTCAATGGCCGCTGACTGCAGTTGTTTGCGATTGGAGCGTCTCGCAGGGTGCTTGCCCGTCGGATTTATTGCCCGGCTGAGATTGCTGATCATAATTCGGTAAAAACAGAATTCGAACAACTCGATTTCACCGTCAATTTCGATCAGTCGGGTAGTCAGGGATTCGAGATAGGAAAGCTCTGTAGCGGGGCGCAACTTCAGCGCGGGAAACGCGATCTCCAACAGGGGAAGTCGATATTCAGCACCTGTCGCCGCGAGTTCATCGTAGTAGCGGTGCACAAGTTGTGCGCGTTGTGCACCGAGTTGTTCCTGCACCAGCGTGAACTGTCGGTCCGTAACTTTTCCCGATCGGTCGAGAATCAGTGCCAAGGCGAGCAGGTAAGCGAACTCAGACGAATGAGCGGCGTGGTAAAGAGTTTCCGGAATCGAAAGGCGCAGATCGCGAGCGAATTCGACGTGCTCGTTCCTGGGCCGTCCAACAGTTTCCGCGATCGAATCCGCCAGAATTTTCGTTCCACCGCTGGCAATCGCCGTTGTGACCGTGCCGGCAAATGCCACTTGTTGCGAGTCGGTATCAGCAAGAGATTCTACAACGACGTTCCGTTGGTGGAGGTCGACGCGCGGAAAATCAGTTTCTGTGAAGCTGGGATCGAGTGCCTGGATACGTTCGACCAGGGGAGGGTGCGTCGCGAACAGCCCCGTGAGCTTTGCTCCGCTCCCAAACAGCATATGGCTGACTTCCTCGGGATCAGTTGCGTTGATCCGGGATCCTGCGCCAAAGCCGCCGATTTTCTTCAGCGCACCAGAGATACCGCCACTTTGCCGAGTGAACTGAACAGCAGACGCATCAGCAAGAAATTCGCGCTGTCGCGACACACCGGCCTTGATCATGCGGGCGAAAAAAACACCGATGGCGCCCAGTATTGCGAGACCGGCGCCGACCACAAGAACCCCGGGATGAACACGATTGCGGCTAGTTAAGAAATTGCCGGTGCGGTAAGTCCCGCGCAAAACGAATCGCCCAATCAAGCCGATGGCCATGATTCCGAACAGCACACCCATCAGTCGGACGTTGAGTTTCATGTCGCCATTCAATATGTGGCTGAATTCGTGAGCGATGACACCTTGTAACTCGTCGCGATCGAGGCGCTCAAGCGTACCGCGCGTAACGGCGACTGCAGCATCACTGGGTGAAAAGCCCGCAGCAAACGCATTGATTCCCTGTTCTTCCTCAAGCACATAGATCTCGGGAACCGGCACGCCGGAAGCAATCGCCATCTCTTCGACGACGTTTCGGAGCCGGCGCCGCAGCGGATCCTGAACCGACGTCGGAACTAAAGTGCCGCCCATATCGATCGCGACTTGACCACCGCCTGCAGACAGTCGTGAGGTCTTGTACAGGCTCGACCCGACGATGAAAAGGGTTGTGATTAAAGCGGTAACCGCCAGGGTTCCAGTCTGGTTACCCGGCGGCAAGCCTGAGAACATTTGCAGGGCGAAGCCCACAATAGCAGTTACGACCATGACGATTGCGACAGTCGCGAGCACGTAAACAAAGACCAGGCGTCGCGTCGAACGGCGCGCCTGGTCCTGGGCGTCAAAGAAATTCACTTAGCGAATAGCGTCTAAAAGGAAACTTCCGGCGCGCCGCGCATTTCCTCCGACTCAATCTCAAGGAAGCTCGCAACTTTGAAGCTGAAGAAACCGGCGATTACATTGTTCGGAAAGTTCTCGACCCAGTTATTGTAGGCAAGGACCGCATCGTTGAAAGCTTGTCTCGCAAACGCGACCTTGTTTTCCGTGCTGGCAAGCTCTTCCTGAAACTGGATCATATTTTGATTCGCTTTAAGATCAGGATAAGCTTCCGACAAAGCAAACAGCCGACCCAGAGCGCTGCCAAGAGCGCCTTCGGACGCACCGAGTTTTTTAATGGCTTCTGCGTTGGCTGGATCCGCTTTGGCAGCGTCAAGACTGGAAACGGCGCTGTTTCGTGCCGATATAACAGCCTCCAGGGTTCCGCGCTCGTGTTTCATGTATCCCTTGACGGCCTCAATAAGGTTAGGGATCAGATCATGACGACGGGTCAACTGCACATCGATTTGCGCGAAAGCGTTACGAACGCGGTTGCGCTTATTGACCAGGCTGTTGTATATGCCAACCGCCCAAAAAACGATCGCGGCAATTACGCCCAGGAATATCAAAAATGAAATCACTGTTCCGCTCCTACTCAAAAGGTTGTCGACCCAAGCATAACCTTCACTTTGGGCTAAAACTAGCAACGCTGCTGCTATTCCTGCCATTCCCTGTCAATGCTGAATGGTTTGGTGATGCGCGTCCGATGATGGGTACTGAAGTGAGCGTCTACCTCTGGAGCGACGACGCCGAAGCGGGTCTTGCCAATGTTGAGGCGGTATTTCAGGAGGCGGATCGCATCGACCGGCTCATGAGTACCTACAAAGATGATAGCGAAATCTCGAAAATCAACCGTCTTGCGGCTGACGCGCCGGTCAGCTCTGGCGAGGAGCTGTATCAGTTAATCTCCCGATCGCTGGAAATATCGGTTCTGACGCAGGGGGCGTTCGACATCACTTACGAGAGCGTGGGCCAGCACTTCGACTTTAGAGCGCGCCAGCGACCCGACGAGGCGACGATAAAGTCTGAGCTCGAAAACATTGATTTTCGTTTCGTGCAACTGGACGCCGCGACACGGACGGTCGCCTTCAAAAAGCAGGGCGTACGAATCAATCTTGGTGGTATCGCGAAGGGCTATGTCGTTGAGTGCGGCATCAATATTCTGCGAGCGAAGGGCGTAGAAAACGCAATTGTTACGGCAGGCGGAGATACCCGGCTACTTGGAGACCGCCGTGGCCGTCCATGGATGGTGGGTATCCGGGACCCGAGGAAGGACGGCGAGGTCGCCATTTCCCTGCCGCTCCAGGATGAGGCGATCTCTACTTCGGGCGACTATGAGCGGTATTTTGAGGAAGATGGCGTCCGTTACCACCACATCATTCAGCCGAGTACCGGGAGGTCCGCCACCGGTGTGCACAGCGCCACCGTTTTCGGCCCGGACGCGGTGACAACGGATGCCTTATCAACCAGCGTCTTCGTCATGGGCGTGGACCAGGGACTGCGAATGATCGCCACGCTTCCGGACTACGAAAGCATTGTGATCGACGCCGACGGCCGGGTGTTTTTCTCTGACGGGCTCGAGCAGCCGGAAAAACGTACTGTTGAATAGACGAAAAAAACCGCGGATGTCGCAGAAAGGCGACGGCATTTCACTTTAAATTCAGACTGATACGCTTATTATAGGCGTCTGGCTGAGGGTAAAAAATATCGTTGGGAATAATGCCGATTTAACGTAATCTGTAACGATTGCGTGGATTCGCTGTCTCAGTTGTGCCGTCATTATGTTTAGGAAAAACGGGTTGTGTGACGATTATCACGGCTCAGGATGGCTGTGGCTGTCACCATTCGTGGTCGTCGGAAGGAATCGGACAGGAAACACAAGGAACGGACTGATGAAAATCAAGAATTTGACTTTAGGGCTAATGGTCACCGTATTTGCGGCGACGTCGCTCGCGTCTTCAGGGCTTGAGGGGCAATTGGCGCCGGATTTCGCTCTCAAGAGCTCAACGGGCGAGAACCTGCGTCTCTCCGAGTATCGCGGCGATGTTGTGATGCTCAACTTCTGGGCGACCTGGTGTGGTCCGTGTCGTCAGGAGATGCCATTGCTCGATGAGCTGTACAAACGCTATGAACGCGTCGGATTCAATTTGTTGGGTGTGAACATCGACGATGATTCTCGCCGGGCGATGCAGATGATCGAAGAATTGGGCGTGAATTTCCCGGTGCTCTTCGATGCCAGAAAAGAGGTCAGCAAGCTTTATGAGGTTGAAGCGATGCCAGTCACCGTGTTGATCGATCGTGAAGGTAACGTTCGGTATGTTCATCACGGATACAAGCCAGGGTACGAGGACAAATATCTCGACCAGATTCGTTCGTTGCTCAGAGAGTAACGTATGCGTCTGTCGGCAGGAGAATAGATAGTGACGAAGACATTGATCAGTCTGATCGCCGCCGCAGCACTCGCATTCAGTGCAACTACGGTGGCGCAGGAGGCAGCGGACGCGGGATCCAGCGAGCAATTCCGGGGCCTGGATCAGGACGTGCAGACATTGAAAAAAGAAGTTCTTGATTTGAATCGGGACCTGTTCCTGCTCGAAGAGGAGCTGCTGTTTCCTGCTAACTCGCAAGTCGCATTTTTCATATCCATGGACGTTGGTGAATATTTCGAACTCGATTCTGTCAACATCAAAATTGACGGCAAGGAAGTGGCGAATTACCTCTATACGGCTCGTGAAGCTGAGGCGTTGGTTCGTGGTGGCGTTCAGCGTGTTCACATGGCCAATCTCAAGACCGGTGACCATGAGTTGGTCGCAATCTTCACAGGAAAGGGTCCGCACATTCGTGACTATCGCCGTGGGGCGACCTTAAATTTCAACAAGGGCATCGGCGCAAAATATGTAGAGCTAGAAATAACGGATCGGGTCAAGAAGCAGCAGCCTGAATTCGTCGTCAAAGAGTGGGAGTGATTTTTGCTCCGAGGTCGCTCCATAGCTAGTCGTATTCGATCACTATTGGCCCTGCTGATGTTGATAGCGCCGGTGGTCTATGCAGCGAAAGCCGACAATGAGCCCATTGTCGTTAAGGACCCGCAATACGGTGAGGTCCTTTTCTATTTTTATCAGGAAGATTATTTTCCGGCGATAGTCAGATTGCTGGCGGCACAAAGCCAACAGCAGCTCGACAATCATGCCGATGATGCCGAATTGTTGCTCGGTGGTTTGTACCTGTCTTATGGCCATCATCTTGAAGCGGCGGCGATATTCGAAAAAATGTTGGCCGACAATATTTCCACCGAAATTCGTAATCGGACCTGGTTTTTTCTCGCCAAGATTTGGTATCAACGCGGTTACTTCGACAAAGCACAGCAAGCGCTGGGCTATGTCGAGGGGGAATTGCCGAAGAATCTGCAACGCGAAGCGCTGATGCTGCAATCGCAGATGTTGATTGATGCAGGTGAGTACGATCGCGCAATTGCTATCCTGCAAAACTGGAAGGGCAAAACAGAATGGGCGAGCTACGCGAAATTCAATATTGGTGTGGCGCTCGTGCGCAGCGGTCGCGTCGATGAAGCCCGGAAATTGCTTGACGACCTGGGCAACCTGAATCCTTTTAATGAAGAACTGGCCGCACTGCGTGACAAGGCCAATCTTGCCATGGGGTATGCGTTACTTCAGGGCGGTCAGGCAGCGGCTGCAAAGATTCCGCTGCAACGTGTGCGTCTTGAAGGACCGTTCTCGAACAAAGCGCTTTTGGGTGTTGGTTGGGCCGACGCTGAATTGGGTAATTTTCAGCGGGCTTTAGTGCCCTGGATGGAATTGCGCGGGCGCGATCTTCTGGACTCTGCAGTGCAGGAGTCGATGCTGGCAATTCCCTACGCGATGGCAAAACTCGATTCGATGGGACAGGCCGCCGACCACTATCTGAACGCTATCGAGGCGTTCCATGAGGAGTCGAACCGGCTGGACAGTACTATCGCCCACATTGA
>JALHUQ010000238.1 GCA_022866645.1 Woeseiaceae bacterium
CCGATACTGAGACTGAAAGGGCCATAGCGGCGGAGGGGAAATCAGTGAGAGCTGAGAATCGAATTGATTACGTTGAAATTCCGGTCACCGACCTGAAGATGGCGCGTGACTTTTTTTCCGCACTGTTTGGTTGGTCATTCCAGGAATGGGGTGACGACTATATGAGTTTCAATGATGGTCAGCTGGATGGCGGATTTCGGCGTGCGCCAGAACCCGCACCGTCGTCGGGCGTGCTGGTCATTTTTTTCAGCGCAAATCTTGAACGCGACTTCGGTCGCGTACAGGAGCTCGGAGCAACGATTTCCGAGCCCATTTTCCCCTTTCCTGGTGGCCGCCGGTTTCATTTCGTCGACCCAACAGGCACGGAATACGCCATCTGGTCGGCTGCGCCCGCGCCGGCAAAAGGAGATTAGTTGTGGCCGAATTGGTTGACCATCCCTGCGTGCAGCACAAACTCGCAATCATTCGTGACATCAATACCGGGCACAAACGTTTTCGCGAACTCGCGACCGAGATCACCGAATTCATTTGCTACGAAGCGCTGAAGAACATCAAGACTAAGGAAGTTCTGGTCCAAACTCCCGTAGCCGTGGCAAAGTGCCGCAAACTGGATACGGATTTGGTCGTTGTTCCTATATTGCGCGCAGGAGTAGGCATGCTGGAGGGCATACTCGAACTGGTGCCGACCGCAAGAGTGGGATTTGTTGGGCTCTATCGTGATGAAGAGACCAAGCTACCGGTCACATATTACGAGCGATTTCCCTCGCAGATTAGGGGTGGCACCTGCATCATTGTTGACCCGATGCTTGCGACCGGAGGCTCAACAGTTGCGGCTATCGATAAGCTCAAGGAAAACGGCGCCGGGAGTATCGTGGTAATTTGTATCGTAACTTGCCCCGAGGGCATCGCACGGGTCGAAGCCAAGCATCCGGACGTGCCTATCTATGCTGCAGCAATAGATGAAAGGCTCAACGAGAATAAGTACATAGTGCCAGGTCTTGGTGATGCCGGAGACCGATTGTTCGGAACGTCACATTAGAGTAGCTACAGATGGTTGAGAATAAGACATGGCCGACTAAATTGAGTGTTGCAGCGTTCATCAACGTCGTCCATGCGCAAGAACTACGAAATCAAATGAGGCTCTTATGAGTGGCGATATCCTGGTTTCACGGCTTGATGGTACGAAGCTGATAGTTGAAAGTGCGGACGGTATCGAGGAATACGACTCACAGTTTCTAGTTGCGGCACTGCTGGTTTTTGTCGCACGCGGTAGCGGTCAAATTTCGCTTGAAGAATCTGCGAAAATGATTGAGCTGATCGAAGGGCATTTCCATCTGCAAGGTCCCGAATCGTTGGAGCTGCTTACTCGGGCTATGACGGAAATGATCGATAAACCGCAGCTCGCATCAATTCTTGTCGATTTGGCGCCGACGTTGTCGGACTCGGAAAAGGAAGATATCGCGTTCATGGGTTTGAAGGTAATCGCCGCCGATGGAAACCGACAATTTGCGGAGATGGAGCAGTTTACCCGCGCAATGGCCGCTGTCGGCATTTCCCCGGAAATTATTCACCGGGCTTTTGACCGCTACTTCGCTGAGACCTTGCCGAGTTCCTAAGGAGTCACATAATTAAAAAATTTCTACAGTTGGAATCGGCTGGCGGCATACTCCTGATGGCTGCGGCGATGCTTGCGATGATCGCCGCGAACTCACCTGCAGCACAGCTATACGCTTACTTTATCGAGACGCCCGTCGAAGTACGGGTCGGTGCTCTGCAGATAGCTAAGCCTCTGTTTTTATGGGTAAATGATGGCCTGATGGCGATCTTCTTCTTCCTCGTTGGACTCGAGCTCAAACGCGAGTTTCTGGAAGGAGAATTGTCACGTCCAGCTAATGTTCTGTTGCCGGCGCTGGGTGCCGTGGGCGGTATGGCCGCACCCGTCGCAATCTTCGCCTGGTTTAACAGTGGGGATGCCGCTGCAATGCATGGTTGGGCGATTCCTGCTGCAACGGACATTGCGTTCGCGCTCGGCATCCTGATGTTACTGGGCAGTCGCGTGCCAGTGTCACTGAAAATTTTTCTCGTGTCACTGGCGATATTCGACGACTTTGGCGCCATCGTGATCATCGCCATATTTTACTCATCCGATTTGTCTATTGGCGCTTTGATCATTGGCGCGATATGCATGGCGATCCTCGGTGTCATGAACTGGCGAGGCGTTAGTACTTTGTCACCCTATATCGTCGTCGGTATTATCATGTGGATCGCAGTTTTGAAATCCGGCGTGCACGCGACACTTGCAGGCGTTGCTCTTGCAGCGTTTATCCCGATGCGCGACGCGAGCGACCCAAACCATTCACCTTTGCAGGATCTCGAGAGCGACCTCCATTCGGTGGTCGCCTTTGGCGTGCTGCCGTTGTTCGCCTTCGTCAATGCCGGCATTAGCCTCGATGGAGTTGGAATTGCAAACTTGCTCCACGCAGTACCTTTGGGAATCGCCGCCGGCCTCTTTGTTGGCAAACAGCTCGGAATATTCCTGCTGTGCTTCCTGGCCATCAAGAGCGGTCTGGCCCGATTGCCCGAAGGTGCGAACTGGGGCTCCTTATACGGTATTTCAATATTGTGTGGCGTTGGCTTTACGATGAGTCTATTCGTCGGCTCCCTTGCATTTGAAAATGTGACATTTCATCCCGACGAGATTTTCGATGAGCGACTTGGAATTATTTTCGGTTCGCTGCTGTCCGGCATATTCGGCTACCTCGTATTGCACCTGACCTTACCGAAGACTGAGTGATGTCGTGGTCCTTGCACAACGTCAGCGCCGGACATATCGACGAGTTGATGACGTGGTTTCCAGATGCTCGCTCGGTCAAAATCTGGGGCGGCCCTGCTTTTCGGTTCCCGTTTGATCGAGAGTCGTTTTTTGAGGACTGCCGTTGGCAAGACTTTTCTTCGTATTGTCTGCGAAGTCCGGACAATGAATTTGCAGCGTTTGGACAAACAGGATCGCGGTATGGGCGAGCGCACCTGGCGCGACTGATTTCAAACCCGAACATGAGGCGCAGTGGAGTTGGTCGAAAGCTACTCGAATTTTTGATTGCTGCGGTGAGCAAAGAGCAGGATTTTCCGGAGGTCGGGCTTCTTGTATACAAGGACAATACGCCCGCGTATCAGTGCTATCA
>JALHUQ010000239.1 GCA_022866645.1 Woeseiaceae bacterium
ATTGTTGGTGTTTCGGGGTGTCGATAAATGGCTGCACGGCGTGACATTTCTGGCACTGTCCGTATGGTTCTGCGGGCTTTATCCGAGAGGCTCGTATTGGAGAATTGGCCTCGGGCTACTGGCATTCGGGCTCATGATCGAAGCGTGTCAACGCTTGCTTAGCTATCGCAGCGCAGAATGGTTTGATGTCGCTGCGGACGCGGCCGGCATTATTGTAGGTCTGGTGATTGGAATCGCGGGTTTAGGGGGTTGGTGCCTGCGAGTCGAGGAGTACTTAGCCGGGCACCACAGTGACTGACCTTTTTGCGAATGAGTTCGACGGTGATCGTCCGCTCGCTGACCGGATGCGCCCGGCAACATTGTCCGAATTTTATGGCCAGCGTCATCTGTTGGCCGATGGTAAACCTCTGCATCGCGCGATCACTCAAGGCCGCGCACATTCGATGGTCTTTTGGGGCCCCCCGGGGACTGGCAAAACAACGCTCGCGCGCATGATCGCGGCAACCACCGACTCGCACTTTATTTCATTGTCAGCCGTAATGGCCGGCGTGAAAGATGTTCGGGCTGCTGTTGCCGAAGCAGACCAATACCGGCAGATGAGCAACCGGAGCACGGTTCTGTTTCTGGACGAAGTACACCGCTTCAACAAATCTCAACAAGACGCGTTTTTGCCGTTCGTTGAAAACGGCACACTAACCTTCATCGGTGCGACTACCGAGAATCCATCGTTTGAGCTGAACAACGCGTTGTTGTCTCGGGCTCGCGTCTACGTGCTCAAGATGCTGGAGGTCGAGGACCTTAATGACGTGCTTGAACGTGCATTGAAGGATAGGGAGCGAGGGTTCGGTGGTCGGTATTCTATCAGCGTCGACTCACGCAATCTCATTGCGACAGCAGCCGATGGCGACGCCCGACGAGCTCTGAACCTTTTGGAATTGGCGGCGGATCTTGCTGAAGGCGGCGAAATTAGCGACGTCATCGTCAAGGAAGTTGCTTCCGGAAGCCGCCGTCGTTTCGACAAGCAGGGCGAGTATTTCTATGACCAGATTTCAGCACTGCACAAATCCATACGCGGAACCGATCCTGATGCCGCGTTGTATTGGCTGATGCGCATGCTGGATGGTGGTTGTGATCCGCTGTACATCGCGAGACGGTTGGTCCGGGTTGCATCGGAGGATATCGGTAATGCTGATCCTCGCTGCCTGCAAATGACGCTCAATGCGTGGGACGCGCAGGAGCGCCTGGGCAGTCCGGAGGGTGAGCTGGCGATCGCGCATGCCGTTGTCTATCTTGCCTGTGCGCCCAAAAGCAACGCGGTATACACGGCCTCGAAAGCCGCGATGGAGGACGCCCAATCGCGTGGTTCTCTGGAAGTACCGCTGCATCTTCGCAACGCGCCAACCCGTCTCATGAAAGACCTCGGCTATGGTGAAGAATATCGATACGCACATGATGAAAAAGACGGCCACGCGGCGGGTGAGAGGTACTTTCCCGACGACATGAGCCCGGTGAAGTATTATCATCCCGTGCCTCGCGGAATGGAGATTCGAATCCGCGAGAAACTCGAGGAAATCGAGCGACGTAATCAGAAGCAGAACCCGACAAAAGACATCAGACCACTGAAATGATAGATCCGAAATTACTTCGCCAGTCGGCAGCCGATGTTGCTGTCAACCTGGCCCGACGCGGCTACAAATTTGATACCGTTGCCTACCTTTTGCTCGAAGACCGGCGCAAGTCGCTGCAGATGGAAACCGAGAGTCTGCAAAGTGAGCGCAATTCCAGCGCCAAGAGCATCGGTACGGCGAAGGCGAAAGGCGAAGACATTACATCGCTGCTAGCAGCGGTCGAGAATCTCCGCGATCGCCTGACAAGCAGTGAGGCCGCCTTGCAGGAAGTGCAATCGTTGCTCAAAGACATTGAGCTGGACTTGCCAAATTTGCTCGATGACAGTGTTCCGGACGGCAAAGATGAAAAGGATAACGCTGAAGTCAGACGATGGCGCGAACCGTCCGAACTCCGGTTCAAAGCGCGTGATCACATTGAGCTGGGTGAGAATCTGGGTTTGATTGATTTTGAAGCTGCCAGCAAGATTTCGGGTTCTCGATTCACCGTAATGAAAGGCCCACTGGCCCGAATGCAGCGCGCGCTTATTCAACTCATGCTGGATACCCATACAGAAGAGCACGGCTACCAGGAAACCTACGTTCCGTATCTGGTGCAGGCGGAAGCGCTGGTTGGAACCGGCCAGCTGCCGAAATTCGAAGAGGACCTGTTCAAGACGGAGACGGAAACGCCGTTCTACCTGATTCCCACGGCCGAAGTGCCTGTCACGAATCTGGCAAGGGACGCGATATTCGAGGCCGATGAGCTGCCAAAACGCTATGTCGCTCACACGCCATGCTTTCGTTCCGAGGCGGGCTCCTACGGTCAAGACACCCGGGGGATGATTCGCCAACATCAATTCGAAAAAGTCGAGCTCGTACATTTTGTTGCCGCAGAAGATTCGATGGCCGCTCTGGAGACGCTGACCGGCCATGCAGAAGCGATATTGCAGAAGCTCGAGTTGCCGTATCGGGTAGTCGCCTTGTGTGCCGGCGACGTCGGTTTCGGATCCGCCAAGACTTACGACATCGAGGTTTGGCTGCCCGGCCAGAAGAAATATCGGGAAATTTCCTCGTGCAGCAACTACAACGATTTTCAGGCTCGCCGCATGATGGCACGGCGACGGAACCCCGAATCGGGCAAGCCGGAGTTGATACACACACTGAATGGTTCTGGCGTCGCGGCGGGCAGGGCGCTCATTGCTGTGATGGAGAACTATCAGAACGCCGACGGCAGCATTCGTGTTCCCGCGGCACTGCAGCGCTATATGGGTGGTCTCGAAGTCATTAGTGCCTAGGCAAAAAAGAAAGGGCCCATTCGGGCCCTTTCCAGTTGTGCATCTCAGCTAAACCTGCCTAGTTACGACTCATGAAAAGTCGCAGTACATACCAGAACATCATTACGATAGACGCGAACAATGCCATTGACGCTGCTACGTATTTGTCCTGAGGGTAGTGGTGCATGATGTTCGATGTGTCATAGAGTACGGCGACACCCGCGAACCCGATCATCCCCACCGAGAACCAGGTACCCAGGTTCCAGCCGAACAATAACGAGGCACCGATCAGTCCCAGCGCGATGAAAAATCCCCACACCAAGACACTGCGAAGGAATGAAAAGTCTTTGCGCGTGATCATGACAGTCGCTATCAAGGCGACACAGCCAAACACCGTCACACCGGCGGCACTTTGAATCATGCTGCCACTCGTGTCCATGATCAGTGCCATTGCCAGCATCGGCACAAACATGAGAGCCCAGGCGACAACGAAAACCGCAAAGGCGGCGTACTGAGCGGCCGTCGACTCAAGCTTGTGCGCGAAGTGACTCGCGCCCCAACTCAATGCCATAAAGGCTCCGAGTACCAGCATCGGGCTGCCCAGCATGGGTGCAGCAATAGCGGCCGCGATACCGGATGAGAACAAATAGGATTCAATCGCGACCAGCGCCAACAACGCGCCGACAACATGCGCATAGCACTTCCAGATGAACTGCGATCGTGCCTCGACCGCAAGGCTCGACACGGGTGCCATTGTGTTCAGATTGTCCTGCATTGATGTTGCTCCTTGATGTTGCTGATGGGCCGATTCTACCACGGCCTAACAAAAAGCCCCTCACTGAGGGGCTTGGTTGTTTGGCGGAGAGGGTGGGATTTGAACCCACGAAGGGCTACAAACCCTTGCCGGATTTCAAGACCGGTGCATTCAACCGCTCTGCCACCTCTCCGTGTCAAATTCAGCGGCTGCGCATTGTGCTTGCTGTATCGGGAGGATTCAACCCGTTCAGCCGTGGATCGTTCATAATTGTTCGAATGCTTGGCCGTTTGGGTGGTCTGAGTCCGTGAAGAGTCTTGCGGAGGTAGTAATGTTGTGTTTAAGAATAGTTAATAAAGCATTGATAATAAACATAATATTATTTAGTTCTTTTTCGTGTGCAGCCGATGATGCTGATGCGCTTGACGGCGAAACCGATCTATCGATGGAGGGTCTTCACGGACTCGTCGGCACTGGGTTCACCGCGGTTGCGTTCATGGGCAATGACCCCATACTGGCCTCAGTGGCCGGTAATGAGGTGTTTGACCCATTGACTGCAGAACTCGAGAAAGCGGCGTATCCCTGTGAAAACGACCCACAGTTTGCGGAGTTCGATTTCTGGATCGGAGAATGGGATGTCCAAATGGCAAATGGACAATTCGCAGGTAGCAATGTGATCAGCCGAGAACAACGAGGCTGTTACCTGAGTGATTGGACGCCATTGCCAGATGGCAGAGTAAGACAATTCTTTGAACAGTCAGATGACGGTGGCGTAACCTGGGTATCGTGGTTTGAAGGTTTCTACACAAGGAAAGCGAAGTGAAATATTCCTCAATTAACCGCGGTTTCGCGGCCGGAAATCCCATTGCGAATATTTTCGTGATTATTGTTGGTGCTTTGGCGATCGGCGCATCAATCGTATTGGGTTTTTTCGCATTCGTCGTTCTAGGCAGCATAGTCCTGATCATGGCTGCATTTATCGGTCTCCGGGTTTGGTGGTTCAAAAGACAATTGCGCGGTCAGATGCCACGAGGCGGCGGCAGGAACGCGAATGATGGCGTAATCGAGGGCGAATATCGGGTCGTTGCCGATGACCGCTCGGACGAGTAAAGTCGCAATCCATGCAAGCTTCCAAGTCAGATATCGATCGACGACGGCGTCGGCGTCGGCGTCGAGTTCAGGTGATTGTCATCTATATCGCAATGGCGGTCGGTCTCGCGTGGTTCTTTGAATTGCAGGCGACCACGACGGTTATTTTCGTTCGCCATGCGGAGAAGGTACTGGAGCCGGCCGATGATCCCGATCCTGGCTTGAGCGAGGCAGGACAGCGGCGCGCGGCGGAGCTGGCGCGACAACTCGTCGATGCTGATGTTGTTGCGGGAGTTGACGCCATTTACTCCACGTCGTTTCGACGAACTGAGGAAACCGTACAGCCTGTAGCGGCGGCACTATCGCTGCCCATTACGTCCTACGATGCGTCGAACACAGAGACGATCATGGATGAGATCGTCAAAAAGCATAAAGGAAAAATCATTCTGGTTGTCGGCCATAGCAACACTATCCCGGCGTTGATCGGCAATATGGGTGCCAGCAAGAAAGTGCCTCCGATCGAGGAGGGCGAGTACGACAACATCTAAATCGTTTCTATTCCATGGTTTGGCAAAACCAAGACCATACGCCTGCGTTACGGGACGCCGTACGTAGCCGTCGAGTGATCGCACGCGAGGAATTGCGGGTTGAGACTGACGGTCGAGGTACCTACGACCTCAGTGCTGATGTGCGGAGGGTTGTTGCTGAATCCGCTATCCAAACCGGCACGTGCCACGTTTTCATTTGTCACACCAGTGCCTCGCTGATGCTGTGCGAGAACGCAGATCCGGACGTTATGCGAGATCTTGAGACTTTCATGTCGCGACAGGTCCCGGATGGCGACCCTATGTTCATACACACTGCAGAGGGCCCTGATGACATGCCGGCGCATGTGCGCAGCATACTGACGCAATCCGATTTGAACATTCCGGTTTCTGGCGGCCGCTGCACCCTGGGAACCTGGCAGGGCATTTATCTTTGGGAGCATCGTTTTGCGCCGCATTCAAGGCGCGTGATCATCACCGTTCAGGGTGACTAGCGAGCCTTGAGACCTGCGGTTTCTCTGAGAATTATGGCCTTTTCAATGAATTCCTTATGCCGCCCGATGCGCACGTCAGCCATCATTGCGTCTTTGATCGAGCGGTCCTGACTGATCAAAAAAGTGGCACGACGTACGCCAACACCAAAAGGACCATCCACACCGTACATCTTGATGGCAACTTTCTCGGGGTCGCTCAAGAGTATGAAGGGCAAATGATGCTCTTTGCGAAATCGTACGTGACTTTCTTCGTCTTGCGGACTGACGCCGGCGACCTGCAGACCGACTGATTGAATATCATTGTGAATGTCGCGGATGGAACAGGCTTCTTTGGTGCAGCCCGGCGTAAAGTCTGCCGGATAGAAGTACAGAATCAGTGGGCCATTCTGCAACAGGTCGGACAACGATGTTTCTATTCCTTCGTGACTATTGAGCACGAACTCCGGGGCCTTCGCACCAATTTCTAGCATTTTGCATCTCCAAATATTGATTCCATTACCGGGTAGTTGGGGCTAACCATACCCAACGTGTCGGTTTCTTCGGCCATGCGCGAGTTGAAACTCGCGATAATTTCGCTGTCGTCCGGCCTTGCTACTCTGATTTCGTAGTTCATGCTGTCGGTCGCTTTGAGTTATCGTTCGGTCGTGCAGGACGCAATCATATACATAGATCCCGAAAATCCCATGAATCTGCAAAATCAGATTCGTCAGAAACTCGTTGACGGCATTATCAATGGTGCCTTTCCACCCGGTATGAAATTGCCGTCGAGCCGCAAACTGTCCGGGCAACTCGAGGTTGCGCGTAATACAGTGGTCGCAGCCTACCAGCAGTTGGCCGCCGACGGATACCTGGTCAGCAAGCTGCGTAGTGGCATATTTGTTAACGAGAAAATGCTGGAATCAAGGGTCGGTGCGGCTGGCAAGGCGTCCGTCGCGGGACGAGCCATGGCAACGCCCTGGCTGCGGCAGGAGAATCCGGAACGGCAGCACGGCGAGGGCATTTACCAGTTGCCGAACTGGAGCCGATATCCCTATCCGTTTATCGACGGAAAATTTGATTCGACGCTGTTTCCATTGGCTGAATGGCGGGAAGTGAGTCGTCTGTCATTAAGCGTCGCCGACGTGGTCGATTGGTCCACCGGCAGTGGCGACGCGGACGACCCGATGCTGTTGGATGAGATCCGCACGAAGATATTGACGCGCCGCGGCATTCAGGCGCGAACAGACCAGATTCTGATCACCATGGGTACGCAGAACAGCCTGTATCTCATCAGTCAGCTGGTCGCCGATGAAAAAACGGTGGCTGCGATCGAAGAGCCTGGCAACTTCGCCATGCGCAATCTGTTGCGGCGGCGCAAAGCCACAATAGTGCCGCAGACTGTCGACGATAAAGGGCTGGTCGTGTCGGGCGATCTTGCCGCGGCGGATGTGGTGTACGTAACGCCGAGCCATCAAATCCCCACTGCAGTTACGATGCCGCTGGAGCGGCGGCAAGCATTAATGGCGGCCGCGCACAGGGACAATTTCGTCATTATTGAGGACGACTATGAGTGCGAAACGAGCTACATGGATCATCCCCTGCCGGCTTTGCGCAGTATGGATGCCGACGGGCGCGTCATCTACGTGGCCAGTTTTTCAAATGTATTGGCGCCAGGCGTGCGGCTTGGTTTCATTGTTGCGAGTTCGGAATTCATCCAGCGGGCGCGCCGGTTGCGCCGCAATATTCTGGAACATCCACCCTTGAATAATCAGCGCACCGCGGCCTTTTTTCTGTCGCTGGGCCATTACGACGCGTTAATGCTGCGGCTTGGTCGTGTCCTTCGGGAACGGCGCACGGCATTGCGCCGAGCGCTGAATAATGTCCGCGGAATCCCGATGGAAATATCACCGGAGGTCGGCGGAACGACCTATTGGGTTCGGACGCCGGATGATTTCGACGTCGCGAACCTGTCAGTGGAAGCGGAGCGTCACGGCATTCTGATCGAACCGGTCAGTCGTTACTATGCAATCAAGGAACAAGCGGAGAATTGTTTCCGAATGGGCGTCACCAGCCTCGTCGTTGATAAGATTCGGCCGGGCGTTGAGCGGCTGGTCGAATTGATCAGAGAGCTGGTGAAAGGGCAGGTCGAGCATCTGACAACGTCGTCAGGCCACTGGCTGACCGGTGATGCTCTGGCCGATGCAATGTCCGGCGCAACGCTGCTGTATCGTGAAGTTAACGGCTGGCCCTGCACGATCGTATACAACCCGGAC
>JALHUQ010000240.1 GCA_022866645.1 Woeseiaceae bacterium
ACCATTCCCGTGCCGCGACTGTTCATTGAGCGTGCATCAGGATCCGTCAGTGAGAGTTGCTGGTCCGGTGCCTCAAGCATCCGGACTTCGTGCTTTTTTAGTCGCGCCATCTCCTCTCTCAACTGGCTGATCTTCTTTTCCAGCACCGCACCTTTATCGTCGTCTGTCTCCGTCGCATCGACCTCGGTCAGTTGCTCAAGGTAGCGATCAACGCTTGCCTCGACTTCCGCCAGCCGGCGCTTCATCTTGGCGCGTGTAAAGTTCTTGTCGCGGTTGTTGACTGCCTTGAACTTGCTGCCGTCGATCGCCACCAAGGTGTTGTTCAACAGCCCAAGCTTCCTGCACAGCATCACGAACTCGCGACACACCAGACGGATCGCTTCACCGTTGTCTTTCCGGAAGTCGGCAATGGTCTTGAAGTCCGGCGCCAGGCGGCCGGTTAGCCACATCAGTTCAACATTGCGTTGCGCTTCTCGTTCAAGACGTCGGCTCGACTGCACACGGGTCAGATAACCGTACACGTACAGCTTCAGCAGCATCTTCGGGTGATAGCTCGGTCGTCCGGTGGCGTTGGGTTCTGTCCTGAAGCCAAGACCCGAGATATCCAGATCATCGATAAACACATCAACGACCCGCACCGGGCTGTCCTCAGCAACGTAATCGTCAATGCGTTCGGGAAACAACGTCGCCTGGTTGCGATCTTCGCCTTCGATAAAACCGCTCATCGCGCATACTCGTACCGGAAAGCATGATTATACTGGCTGCAGAGTGTTCACACAGCCTCGGCCGCAAGCCGTCAGTCAAGTGATAAACTACTGGACGACTGCTGCTGACCCATTGCCGTCGCTTGTGATTTGTATTGGATATGATCGGTGGCGACATCGTGCGCCGATCGGCGTATACAAGATTTGTGGTCAACAGACTTACGCGAGTCGAGTGCGAGCTGTCTGACTGATGTCATAAGAAGTCTGCCCGCGTTGGGCAGAACAGACGACGGACTGGAGAACAAAAAATGCAAATCAAGAAAATATTTCTTACTGTTGTACTGCTATTACCAGCCTATGCTTCGGCTGATGATTGGTCGAAAGAACAAATGGAGGTACTCAAGTTTGAAGAAGCTTGTATTTCGGCGAAGAGTGCCGATCAGCTGATGGATTGTTTTCACAAGGACTATGTTGGTTGGGGGCAAGGATCCAGTGTCCCGCTATCAAAGGCTGATCGCGAGAAAGCAAGCGATGACGCTTTCGAGAATAATGATTCTGAGACAATCTTATTTAAACCTTTATCAGTAATCGTAAAAGGAAATATGGCGGTCATCAGTTACATTGATTCGAGCAAATCGACCAACAAAACCACGAATGAGGTCACGTATTCGACGCAACGCTGGACGGATGTATGTCTAAAGGACGGTGGTAAGTGGTATTGGATATCTGACCATGGTGTAGATATTTCGGAAGATTAAGCCAGTGACAGAAATACGAAAGCCCCGCTCAGGCGGGGTTTTTTTGATTTGGAAAAGGTCCGCTTCTGGCCGTTCTGAGACGGTCGCGACCACGTTGTTGCACTAAATTTCTAGTCATAAAATAGAGCTCCTCGGCACGATTCAAGTACGTGCAATTGAGAAAGGATCTCGCCAGATGGAAATGTTTGAGTACATCGCCGTTCTCACGTCAATAATTATCGGCCTTGGTATCACGCAGCTACTGCAGGGGTTTACTCGACTAGTCCAGCATCCTGAGCAGGGCAAGGTCTACTGGGTCCATCTCAGCTGGGTGATATACATGTTCCTCACTACGGTATGTTGGTGGTGGTGGGAGTTTCGCCTTGGAACAGTTGAGGAGTGGACGTTCGCACTTTATATGTTCGTTCTTCTTTACGCGGTCATTATCTATCTTCTATGCGCATTTCTTTTTCCCGCCAGTTTTTCTGACTACGATGGATCTAAAGGGTATTTCTACTCGAAGTGCACATGGTTCTTCGGCCTACTTGTCCTCGTCAACCTCGTTGATCTATGTGACACGCTCCTCAAGGGAATGGAGCATTTTGCAAGTCTAGGATCTGAGTACCCGATTGCAACGATTCTAAAAATAGCGTTGGCGGGTGTGGCAATGTTCAGTAAGAATGAGCGGTATCATGCCGCCATCGCAGTTGCGTTTCTCCTGTATCAGTTGTCCTGGGCAGTACGACCGTTTTACACGGTTGGATAAGCACTGCAGCAGTAAAACCTGTGCCTGCGAACGACCGCTTTTGGCCGTTCTGAGACGGTCACCAGGAAGCTAGCTGAGGGGCTGCTTCACATCGCATAGCAGCCGGTTGAAAAATCTGAGGTAAGATGACGGCTTCTGACCCAAGGCGGACATCTAGAACTTCGTATAATTTGGAAGTACTTCCCCTCAAATATTCATTCAGAAGTCTGTTTCTACCACTCGACAAATAACGAAGGATGATCGGCGTGCCTATTTCGAATCGCTCACAGCTGTCGGATCTGCGCGGTGTTACACGTATGGCCATCGACGCGACAGATGCAATCGCCAAGGTCGTCGAGGAAATGCACCGCACCATTCAGCTTCGGCCAGGGCCCCTGGGCGTTTCGGCTACCGATCGCCCGAACGGCCTTAGCGGTCTTGTGTATCGCCTTGTCCGAGGAGGCATTCGTCTCTTTGGACGTGCTGTCGATGCCAGTCTCGCAGGTGTCACAACATCGCTGCCGGAGGGCGAGTCCTCGCCAGCCCTTGACGCCTACCGATCAGCGGCGAACGGGGTGTATGGCGACTATCTTTTACGCACCGGGAACCCGCTGGCCATTGAAATGAGCCTGCGCTATTGCGGCCAACGCGTCGACCCGCACGATCCGATGCGCGTATTCGAGGGACGCAACGACGTGACGCCTGCCAACAAACTCCTGGTACTGGTACACGGGCTCTGTATGAACGACCGCCAGTGGAATAGCGATGGGCACGACCATGGTGCAGCGCTTGCCAATGAACTCGGATATCTGCCGCTCTACTTGCGCTATAACAGCGGCCAGCATATCGCGAGCAATGGTCGTGCGCTCGCGGAGATGCTGGAGTCGCTGATCGGGAATTGGGCAACGCCGGTGGATGAACTCGTGATCATGGGCCACAGTATGGGAGGGCTTGTCTCGCGCAGCGCCTGTCATCATGGACACCAGGTTGGGCACGTTTGGCCGAAGTATCTTCGTAAGCTCGTATTTCTCGGTACGCCGCATCACGGCGCGCCGTTGGAGCGCGCCGGTCACGGTGTCGATATTCTGATGGATCTGAGCCCTTACTCGTTGCCGTTTACACGCTTAAGCAAGGCGCGCAGCGCGGGTATCACAGACTTGCGCCACGGTGCAGTCTGGTTAGGGGAAGAAATCGTGCCGCTGCCTTCAGGTGTGAAATGCTATGCGGCAGCCGCAGTGCGCGCGACAAAGCGTAGCGTGCTGAGCGAGCGATTGATCGGAGATGGGCTTGTGACGGTCGACAGCGCGCTCGGACGACATCGAGACCGAAGGCGAATGCTGGCAATTCCGAGGAATCGCCAGTGGGTTGGTTACGGGATGGGTCACCGCGAACTGTTGCATCACCCCGACGTGTATCGCCAGATATCCACCTGGCTTCAAGAAATGGAATGACGCAAGTTGCGTTGGAAAACGATCAAGACAGTCTAAAGGGTAAACAACTAAACGCAACCGGCTGCTTCTGGCCGTTCTGAGACGGTCACCAGGAACATGATCGAACGACTGCAAAGCGTCGCATAGCCGCCGGTCGAGAAAATTCAGGTAAAATGTTGCCTGCTGACCCAATGCAGACATTGGTATTTCTGCTGAGTCTTGGGTAATTTAGTCACAATTCTAACAATGTAATCGAGGGGCATTTGCAATGAACTTCCTGTCAAAGTACAACGACCACACGTATGCCGTGCTACGAATAATTTCTGGCGCAATTTTCACATTTCATGGTGTACAGAAGATTCTTGGCGTTATGGTGGAACACCAGCCCGCAATCGGCACGCAACTATGGATTGGTGGCATGATTGAGTTGATATGCGGAGTTATGATTGCGATCGGTCTTCAGGCGCGATGGGCGGCATTTCTCGCCAGTGGCACGATGGCGGTTGCCTACATTCAGTTTCATTGGAATTTTCAATTTGGCCCGGCGTTTTTTCCTGCCATCAACGGTGGCGATGCCGCAATTCTCTACAGCCTGATTTTCTTGCACATTGCGTGCCGTGGTGCCGGCAAATGGTCTCTGGACAAGAACGAATAACCGACTCCACCGACCAAAACCAGTGTCCGCTGCTGACCAAAAGCAGGCGTTCGGCAATCTGGCAAGCTTGGGTTGGACCTGACCATCCGCAAGATTAAACGCAAGCGCTGTCAGAGAATCGATCTGGACCGCATGGTCGCGCAACTGGAGAAAAATGACATGACCGAGAGACCGGTGATCGCCGCGAAGACCCCCGTCAAGGCTAATCTCGAAAGCGGCGAGAAGTACTTCTGGTGTGCCTGCGGGCGCTCCGCTTCACAGCCATTTTGCGACGGTTCTCATCGGGGCACCGGTATAACGCCGGTAGCGGTTTCAGTGGACGAGGACACCGAGGCCTTCCTGTGCCGATGCAAGTCCACCGGTAATCCACCGTACTGTGACGGTAGCCATACGCGACTTGGATCTGCACAAGCCGGTGACCCGGCACCCGAGCGGACTGTCGGTGCGCCGTTAGCCGTCCCGACACCCGAAGAGCCCACCGTGGCCCGTATCCACGCACTGGCACGCGACGGGCTGTCCCAAACCGGACACCACGGTGAAATGGGCGCTATGGGTGTGCCACTGACGGAATTGCCACGCTGGAGCGACATTCAGTTCGTTACCGCGCAATTCGCGACCAAGCCGCTGATGGAAGACGTGAAAGTTGGCACTGGCGTCGTTATTGGCCCTAGGGCCGACAAGCCGCTGGAACTCGATATACCTTTATTCGTCTCCGATATGAGTTTCGGCGCGCTGTCCGAGGAGGCGAAGATCGCGTTATCGCGCGGTGCCGAACTTGCCGGCACGGGCATCTGCTCTGGCGAGGGCGGCATGCTGCCCGAAGAACAAGCAGAGAACACCCGTTATCTCTACGAACTCGCATCGGCCCGGTTCGGCTGGGACTTGTCCTTGGTCGAACGCGTGCAGGCCTTCCACTTCAAGGGCGGTCAGGGCGCCAAGACCGGTACCGGCGGACACCTGCCGGGCAACAAGGTCACCGAGAAGATCGCTGCAGTGCGTGGGCTCAGTGTCGGCAAAGACGCAGTCTCGCCGCCGACTTTCGACGGCCTGGTGACACCCGCCGACTTCAAGAGGATTGCTGACGAAGTGCGCGAGCGCAGCGGCGGCATTCCGATTGGATTCAAGCTATCTGCACAACACATCGAAAACGACATTGATTTCGCGCTCGCGGCAAGTGCGGACTACATCATCCTTGACGGTCGTGGCGGTGGTACCGGCGCGGCGCCCCTGTTGTTTCGTGACAACATAAGCGTGCCCACCATCCCGGCGCTCGCGCGAGCGAGGCGGCATCTCGACAAGACCGCAGGACGTGAGGTGACACTCATTATTACAGGTGGCCTTCGCGTGCCTGAAGATTTCGCCAAGGCCATGGCGATGGGTGCTGACGGCATCGCTGTAGCGAACTCAGCACTTCAGGCCGTCGGCTGCGTTGGTGCGCGTATGTGCAACACAAACAACTGCCCCGCCGGTATTGCCACTCAGAAACCAGAACTCCGTGCCCTGATCGATGTCGATGCTGGCGCAAAACGCCTGGCGACCTTCTTCGGTGCCTCGGTCGAATTAATGCAAGTACTGGCTCGGGCCTGTGGGCATGGTGACCTGAGCGCATTCGGGTTGTCCGACCTCACGACCTGGAAGAAGGACATGGCGGATTTGAGTGGAATCAGCTTTGGTGGTCTAAGCGACAGCCGACATCACTATTAAGTCTTGGATGGATCAACACGCGTTGTAAATTGAGCGACCGCTTGTGGCCGGAAGCCGTCGCTCGAGTGTTAGAATGACGAGCGACTGCTGCTGACCCAACGGCGACATTCGCGAAGAAGTGTCCGTACCGAATAATTTTTTAACCCCTCTATACGAACTGTAGCTATGCATCGCTAGTTGTGCGCAAAGGAAAAACGCAGACATGAACACTCGATATCTCATGAGTCTTAGCGCGGCTTTCTTGGCAATGCTCGGCGTCGGGATTACATTTCTGCCGCAAGAGCTCATCGCTTATGTTGGAGCGCCATCTGACGGCACTGTCGTCTTGTTGATGCAGATGCTTGGCGCACTGTATTTGGGTTTCGCCATGCTGAATTGGATGAATCGAGAAGGTCACATCGGCGGAATCTATCGCCGCCCCGTCTCAATGGCCAACTTCCTCAATTTCGTAATTGGAGGCGCGGCGCTAGTGAAATGGGTTATCGCGGAGCAGTTCGCGTTTGAAGTTGCCGCTATGGCATTGATCTACTCCGTATTTGGAGTTTGGTTTGGATTGGTATTATTCACTCATCCTGATAATGAAACCCAGTCACGGTCAGACAGGTAAGACCTTGCTACCCGCAAAATAGGTCCTCCCGACGGCCGCTAATGGCCGAGGCTGTGTGAAAACTCTGCATGAATTGTAATCGTGCTTTCCGGTTGGGAAACACGTTATGAGCGGGTTTATCGAAGGCGAAGATCGCAACGAGGCCACTCTTTTTCTCGAACGACTCGATGATTATGTCGGCGAGGATCACCCGTGGAGAACGGCTGACGCACCGCACGACATTTACCGAGAAGGGTAAGCAGATCAAGCGTTACTGGACATCGACCTGTTCGAGCTGCGCCATCAAGAACCAATGCACCACCGGCAACGAGCGCCGTGTCAGTCGCTGGGTGCAACACACTTCCAGATAAAGACCTTACCGAGGGTCAGTACCGAGATGAGCCTGCACGTACTCGCTTACAACATGAAGCGGGCCATTAATCTGTTGGGGACTAAAGAATTCCTGGCGACAGTCTGAGCATAAGCTCGTTCGTCTCGAAAAAATCACATCGAAATCGCCGACTTGCTGAAATGATGAAGCCAAACCGGTAATTTATGATGAGTTATCACACAGCCTCGCCCGAAAGCAGCCGTTCGCGATAATCATTGTGTGACTATCTTGGGTACCTGGGCATCTTCGTCAAAGGGCCTTCAGACGTATCTGCGAATGGATGGAAAACCATCGGCTATCTTGACATGAATCGAAAGCGCAGCACGGATGTAACGCGATTCGCATTATCCGCAGCGATTGCGCTCCCGATGACAGTCGCGTTGCTTTTCCTAATGACACGCCTAATTCTGCCTAGCGAGCAGGACCGCATCGTCACTCGCATGATCCAGAATATCGAATTTCACTGAACCGTTCGGCCGCCGGACCCAGCGGGTATTCTAGTCTTTGCATTGCCCCAAGCTATCGAAGAGAACCCCCCATCGACTGAACCGAAGTTGATCGCTGCGGAGTGACATCAAAGTGACGGAAAAAATACACTCTCCGATGAAAACTTTGAGAAAGTGGAACGCGCTCGCGTCATCGACTGGTGGGCTGAGGCACGTAGACTGACCCAAGAGTCTAACGACGAAGCGTTCAGGCGGTGGTTATTGGAGCAAGGATATGACAGCTATGTATCAATTATGCAGGGGCCCATTCCGATAACGAATAGTGTCGGAGCAACACCGCAACCAACTCAAGAGGACGCAACCGGCTACCTGAATGGCTATGGCGATCTGGAGTACAAGATCAGCGAAAACTGCGTTGCAACAACGCAGGTCGCCGCACGCTTCGATCAGTCTGACTTCGGCAAGGCGCTTCCGATGAGGGTAACTTGCTATGCCCCGCCGAAACAAAAATTTGCATTTGATCGCTTTGATCGCTTTGATCGCTTTGATCGTGAATGATCGCTTTCGGCCAGAACCTGACATTCGAGTGATAAGATGTTTAACGACTGCTGCTGACCCGAAGCGGACATTGCCGAGGATTCTTGCGAACGTGTGCTTTGCATCCGAAAGCCGCATTGCAGGTGGTGGAGTTCGGACTCGCCAACAAATGCATAAAGAATCAATGGCAACTCAGGCTGTTTGGGAAAAGGGAGGAAGAAGGTAAATATGCTGAAAAGGACATTCGTCAGTCTAGGCGCCGTTGCTGCAATACCCATTTTGTTCTATGCAGTCGCGATATTGATGCCAATAACATTTATTAAGACGGTCGATGAAAACGAGGAGCTGCCATCCATCACTTTGAATGGGTATAAATTCCATGCTGAAACCATG
>JALHUQ010000241.1 GCA_022866645.1 Woeseiaceae bacterium
ACCGGTGCCTCTCGCGGTATCGGCGCATCAATAGCCCGGACCCTCGCGGCAGCGGGTGCCACCGTAGTTGGCACTGCGACCGGCCAGAGCGGTGCCGACGGAATTACGAAAGCGTTGGCAGGCAAGGGCCGGGGTATCGTTTTGAATGTTACTGATGACGCGTCAATACAGGCTGCCATCAAGGACATTCAGGAGACAGAAGGCAGCCCCGGAATCCTCGTCAACAACGCCGGCATTACCAAAGATAATCTGCTCATGCGCATGAAGCAGGAAGAATGGGACGAGGTAATGGCGACCAATCTGACCGGACTTTATCTCCTCTGCAAAGCCTGTCTCCGGGGCATGATGAAAGCGAGGAAAGGCCGCATCATCAACATTGCTTCGGTCGTGGCCGTCATGGGTAACGCGGGTCAGGCAAATTATGCAGCGTCCAAGGCGGGCATGATCGGCTTCTCAAAATCGCTTGCACGTGAAATTGGCTCGCGCGGCATCACCGTTAATGTTGTCGCACCGGGCTTTATCGACACGGATATGACCAAAGTACTTGCGGACGAGCAGCGTGCTGCCCTGATGGCACAAATACCACTGGGCCGACTGGGAAGCGCCGATGATATTGCCAGGTCAGTGCTGTTTCTCGCGTCCGAAGCTGGTGCCTACATCACGGGCGAGACACTGCATGTCAATGGCGGAATGGTGATGGACTGATCGGCTATAGATTGCATAGCCTGATTCACATACAATGGCCAGCGGCGAGCGAGGAGCCCCTTGAAATATCAAGAACTTAGAGTGATTTCGATCGCGAAAACAGGTCAATCTCCACGCCGATAATGTCAGACCATTTCGACAATTTGAGTCTTTTTAGGAGTAATAAAGACTATGAGCAGTATTGAAGAACAAGTTAAAAGCATCGTTGCAGAGCAACTCGGTGTGAAAGAGGACGAGGTAACGAACGATGCTTCATTCGTCGATGATCTGGGCGCCGACTCGCTGGACACCGTAGAATTGGTAATGGCGCTCGAAGAGGAATTCGAAACCGAAATTCCGGATGAGGACGCCGAGAAAATTACAACTGTTCAGCAAGCGATCGACTTTGTAACCGCTCGCCAGAGTAAGGACTGAAAACACCGGAGCGGCGCTCGTCGCCGCCCCTCTTTTTTTGGTACAACACGGCATCCTGCCACTTCAAGACGAAACTACTTTGAGCAAAAGACGCGTTGTAATCACCGGCATGGGCATCATCTCGCCCGTCGGTAGCAAGCTTGAAGAAGCCTGGTCCAATGTCTGTGAAGGTGTTTCCGGTACCCGGCTAATCGAAGACTTCGATACCAGCGCATTTCCAACGCGAATCGCCGGAATTGTCAAAGGCTTCGATGTCGATGCCTACCTCTCGCCGAAAGACCAACGCAAGAATGACCCGTTCATCCACTACGGCGTCGCCGCTACCATGGACGCAATCGCAGATTCCGGTATCGAGATTAGCGAAGAGAATGGTCATACCATCGGCGTCGCAATGGGCGCTGGCATCGGCGGCATCAAGACCATTGAAGATAATCACAACAAAATGCTCGCCGGTGGGGCACGCAAGGTGTCACCGTTTTTCATTCCGGGAAGCATAATCAACATGACCTCCGGTCAGGCCAGCATCATGCAGCACATTACCGGCCCGAATATCTCGATTGTCACCGCCTGTGCGACTTCAACGCACTGCATAGGTTTATCCGCCAGAATTATTGAACACGGCGATGCCGAAGTCATGCTCGCAGGGGGTTCGGAATATGCGACCACGCCTCTGGCGATGGGCGGATTTTGTTCAGCCAAAGCGATGACAACTCGCAATGATGACCCAGCGGGTGCCAGCCGACCTTATGATATTGACCGCGACGGATTTGTGCTGAGCAACGGCGCAGGATGCGTGGTCCTTGAGGAGCTGGAACATGCGAAAGCCCGTGGTGCGCGAATTTACGCCGAGGTCATCGGCTTTGGCATGAGCGGTGACGCCTATCACATCACCTTGCCACCGGCTGACGGCGAGGGCGCACGCAAGTGCATGTCCGCCGCCATTCGCGACGCCGGCGTTGATGCAAGCGATATCGACTACCTGAATGCTCATGGCACCTCGACGCAAGCTGGCGATATTGGCGAGACCAATGGCATCAAGCGCGCTTTTGGCGATGCAGCAAGCGGCCTGATGGTTAGCTCGACGAAATCAACGACGGGCCATCTGTTGGGCGCTGCCGGTGCCGTCGAAGCAATATTTTGCGCTTTGGCGATCCGGGACCAGGTCGTCCCGCCGACCATCAACCTGCACAATCAGGATCCTGCCTGCGACCTTGACTACACACCGAATGTCGCCCGAGATACGAAGGTACGCACGGCAATTTCCAATTCCTTCGGGTTCGGCGGCACGAACGGAAGCCTGATTCTCAGAGCATTTGACTGAGCTCCTGCCCGGGGTACTGGGGCCTGATGAGCTTCGCCGGCTCAATCAGACTTTTCCCTCTCGTTATCCATTTTTGTTACAAAGCACTGCCCGTGGCGGTGAGCTTGGGCGCTTCGATATTCTATTTGCGTTTCCGGGAGAGAGTCTTGTACTTAACGGGTCGGGCCGTCTGTCGGGTCGATGCCGCGACCACCACGCGCCTTTTCTGCGCGCGCTGGACGAATGGTGGGCTGACGAACGCATAGCAACAAGCGGGCAACATCTGCCATTTCTTGGCGGCTGGTTCTTGTACCTGGGCTATGAACTCGCCGCAGAAATCGAGCCACGCCTGCATCTCGATAGGGATCCGTTATTGCCTGCCGCGTTTGCAGTTCGTTGTCCGACCGCGTTAGTCCTGGATCATGAAACTCTTTCGTGCCACTGGGTCACCGAGAACAAGGACGCCTCACAAAGAAACCAGCTGGATAGTGACATTACTCGAATACGTGAGCAAAGCGCGCCGTCGATTGTTCGGTCAATCGATGTGTCGGAGGACGATCCGGCGCACTACATCGGCGCTGTTCGTCGCGCCAAGCAGTACATTGAAGCTGGTGATATCTACCAGGCGAATCTGTCACGGCAATGGACAGTGACCGTTACGGGGGACCTAAGCGCAGAGAGTATTTACGGAGCATTGTGCGCCGCAAATCCCGGTCCTTTCGCCGGAATTGCGCAGTGGCAAGACACGACAATTATTTCATCATCACCAGAGCGCTTGTTGCGTGTTCGGAACGGCACGATTTCAACTCGGCCAATAGCCGGTACACGGCCGAGGGGCGTTGACGATATCGCCGATGATGATCTTTCGAAAGAGTTAATCGCGCACCCCAAAGAGCGTGCCGAGCACCTTATGCTTATCGATCTCGAGCGCAATGACTTGGGCCGCGTTTGCAAAGCGGGTACTGTTGAGGTTGACGAAATGATGGTTGTGGAGAGTTACGCACACGTGCACCACATTGTATCCAATGTTCGTGGCAGCTTGCGCGAGGATGTAACGCCAGGAGCGTCCATTGCCGCCGTATTTCCGGGCGGCACCATTACGGGCTGCCCCAAGGTTCGTTGCATGGAAATTATCGATGAACTCGAATCATCACCACGTGGCGCGTACACAGGCTCCTTTGGCTATCTGAATCGCGACGGCAGCCTGGACCTGAATATATTGATTCGGACCATGGTCAAGCAGGGAAATACGCTTACTTTTAGAGCAGGAGCGGGCATTGTGGCGGATTCGGACCCGCAGGCGGAACTCGAAGAAGCAAGAGCAAAAGCAAAAGGCATGCTCAGGGTATTTACGAATGCCTGATTGGTTTAGTGACAAGGGCGTGGTCGATTCTGCAATCATCGGCGATCGCGGCTTTCAATATGGTGACGGGCTTTTCGAGACGATAGCGATTCGAAACGGCGAGCCAAGATTGTGGCAATACCACATGGATCGCTTAACGAAGGGCTGCGATTGTCTGGCGATCAAAGTACCGGCTCAGGACTATCTGATCGCTGGTCTTGCGAAGGCGTTGCGGCTCGCCGACCATTCTGATGATAATTGTGTGGCGAAAATTATCGTGTCATCGGGCGATAGAGACCGCGGATACGCGCGACCGTTCGTCGCTGCACCATCGGTTTTTTTTGGCGTATTTCCTTCAACTGTGCCGGCAATGAAATCCTATCGCGACGGCATCGATACCCGCATTTGCAAAACCCGGCTCGCAAGCAATTCGGCCCTGGCCGGGCTGAAAACGTTGAACAGGCTTGAGCAAGTCCTTGCACGTTCTGAGATTTACAAGACTGAGGTGTTTGAGGGGCTGACTATGGACGCCGCTGACAACATCATCTGCGGTACTATGAGCAACCTGTTCATCGTCAACAACGGCGATATCTCGACGCCATCACTGGCGAGCTGCGGCGTTGAGGGTGTGATGCGAAGACACCTGATAGAGACACTGATGGAGCAGGGCATTTCTACCGACATTCAAGCGATCAGACTGGCTGACATGAACAATAGCGACGAAATATTCATCTCCAACAGCCAGTTCGGGATCCTGCCTGTCAGGCGTTGCGCGAAGATGCAGTGGTCGGTAGGCGAAATCACGAAAAAGGTAATGGCTATTCTGGCGGACGCAGGTGTGGCTGAGTGTCGTTTATGAATCGGCTTGTTCTCGCGATCGCGACACTATTGATTGCCGCCGTTGCCGGACTGTTGATCGTCACCCAGCAGACCAATCGCTACATGATAACGCCACTGGCACTGGCGGATGGTGGCCAGGAGTTCAATATTCCAGCCGGCGCCTCGTTCTCGGCAATTTCCAGTCGATTGGTCGCCGCCAAACTCATACCCAATGACCATTGGCTAAGGCTTTACGTTCGTTGGCACGGCAAGGCGGGCGGAATCCAGGCCGGCGATTATTGGATCGAGCCTGGGGCGACACCGTTGTCGCTGCTTGAGCAATTCACGAAGGGGTGGGTTCGACTTTATGACTTTACGATCGTCGAAGGATGGAACTATCGGGAGGTCTTGAAAGCGTTGCAGGCCAATGATGCGGTGAAAGCCACAATGACAGAGGAGGATTGGCCGGCATTGCTCGAGTCATTGGGCGCCAACGTTGCTCATCCCGAAGGACTATTCCTGCCGGAAACCTACCGATTTCCGCGTGATACCAGCGACCGGGCCTTGTTAGGTCAGGCCTATTCGCTAATGCAGGAAGTGCTGACAGAGGAATGGGACAAGCGTAGTGGCGACACACCAGTGAAGTCTCCGTATGAAACTCTGATACTTGCGTCGATCGTCGAGAAGGAAACGGCCCGTGCTGATGAACGCGCCAGGATCGCCGGCGTATTCGCCCGCAGAATCGAGCAAGGTATGCGTCTGCAAACTGATCCTACAGTGTTTTATGGGATTGGTCCTGCGTTTGATGGCAACCTGACACGCAAGCATTTGACGACCGACACGCCCTATAACACCTATACCCGACACGGATTACCACCAACGCCGATCGCCATGCCGGGCAGGGCGGCGATCAGCGCCACGTTGATCCCTGCGGCCGGATCGGAGTTGTATTTTGTCGCGACGGGTCTTGGCGACGGCAGTCATAAATTTTCGGCGACCAAGGCCGAGCACGACGCAGCCGTGGCGGAATACTTGAATCGAATGCGACGAAAACGTCGTACGGATGGCAACTGATGGATCGGGGACGCTTTATAACGGTTGAGGGCATCGAAGGTGTCGGCAAATCCAGCAACATCGATATTCTGGTGGAATGCATTGAATCAGCGGGGTATGAAGTCTTAACCACACGGGAGCCCGGCGGGACTCCAATGGCCGAAAACATCCGCAATCTGTTGATGAATCACGGTGATGAACCTATCCCCGAAATCGCCGAATTGCTCCTGATGTTCGCCGCACGCTCACTCAACGTCAACAACGTCATTCTGCCAGCGCTGCAAGCTGGCAAATGGGTTATTTGCGATCGATTTAGTGATTCGAGCCGCGCATACCAAGGCGGCGGGCGCGGCTTGCCCATGAATGTCATCGATCATCTTGCTGATTGGGTGCACGGCGATGTCAAACCCGACGTAACCATCCTTTTGGACGCGCCGGTTGAGATCGGCATGGCCAGAGTCAGTCATCGGGGCGAGCCGGATCGCATTGAGAGTGAGAAGCTTGAATTCTTCGAACGAGTTCGAGAGTGCTATTTGAATCTCGCCGTTCGGGAGCCGGAGCGCTTTGTCGTCATCGACACAGCGCGCAGTCTGAAAGACGTGCGAGCGGACGTTGCCCGATTGGCGCAACAGCTGATCAGTGATAGTTCACATTAAGAAGTCTAGGTAAATTATTGTTTTATGGATTTAATTTGGCATAGAGAGTTCGCAAAGTCTTGGCTGGACCGCAGCCAGCAGGACCGGCTGCCGCATGCGGTATTGCTTATCGGCCCCGTCGGCGCCGGCAAGCGCGCCGCGGCATCCTGGATGGCGACGCAACGACTCAGACCGGACCCCTTGAGCGAGTTGCCAACGTATCCCTTTGATGTTCTGCAGCACCCTGATATGCGGTGGATCACCACGCCAGAAGACAAACGGACGATCGGAATTGAGCAGATTCGCAATCTCGTCGGAGAGCTCACGCTCACGAGTTACGAGGGCATCGGAAAAGTCGCAGTGATAGAGCCGGCCAATGATATGACCGCCAATGCAGCCAATAGTCTTTTGAAGACCTTGGAGGAGCCGCCGGGGAATACTTTGTTGATCCTGGTCGCTGATCGGATCGGCAAGCTCCCGGCTACTATTTTCAGCCGTTGCCAGCGCATCGAATTCGCTCTGCCGACAGAAACCGTCGCATTGCAGTGGCTGGATCGAATGCAGGCAGGCGCTGCCTGGATTGAGGCTTTGCGGGCGTCCGGGGGCGCGCCGCTGACTGCACTGCAGGCCCTCGATGTCCTGGAGACGACAGCCGCTATGGGCCGGGATTTACAGGTATTAGGGAAGGGCAAGGGTTCTGCGATCGAAGTCGCATCCCGTTGGGCGAAGCTCGATCCGGGTTTTGTGCTCAATTGGATGTCGCAGCAGGTAAAACTGGCAGTACTGGCGGTTTTGGCCGGCCGCGAAACTGCTCCGGGCCTGGCAATTGACGATTCTGTGCTGCGTCGCATGGACAGCCGAAATCTGTTCTGTTATTTAGACATAATCAATCGTCTGCGGGGACAAGCTGGCGGATCGTATAATGTTCAACTCAGCTTTGAGGGCTTGTTGATCGACTGGGCGAACGGACTGAAGGATTGCAGTCTTACGCCGCCAATAGACGGAATGGAGCTGATGCTAGCTCGCCACAACTAGAGAAAGTGCAAAATGGGCAAACCTGGACTGCTGACACTGACGATCAAAGACAAGAGCGCCTTGTACCTTGCGTACATGCCTTACGTCATCAATGGTGGGCTCTTTATCCCAACCAACAGCTCATATCGCCTCGGTGACGAAGTTTTCATGCTACTCAACCTGATGGGTGAGGAAGAGAAAATACCGGTGGCCGGCACTGTAATCTGGATGACGCCAAAGGGCGCACAAGGAAAGCGTACCGCCGGCATCGGCGTACAGTTCTCGGATCAGGATCAGGGCAATACGCAGAAGAAAATTGAAAACTATCTTGCTGGTGCGCTGGGTGGGGACAAGCCTACCCACACTATGTAGGAAGAAAGCCCTACGCCTGATCGCGATTGATACCGCCCGTCAACACATAAGCATGATAGCCGCGCTCGCTCAAAATGTAGGCGCCGGCCGAGCTGCGCCGCCCTGTATCACAGCAAACGATGTACTTTTTGTCGGGATCCAGAGTATTTATTTTCAATCGTATAAAATACAGCGGAATATTCAGCGCGCCATCAAGATGCTGATTTTCAAACTCACTGGGCAGCCTGACATCCAGCCATTGTCCACCGGAGCGAATAATTTCCTCAGCTTCAGCCTTGGTCACCCAATCCAGCATGGGTTCATTCAACAATTTCTTAAAGTCATCCTTGCCAAGGCGCATAACAGCACCGTCACTGCGCATCGTCACGGTCGCGTTTCGCTTCGCGTCTGATATCAGCGCTTCTTCGCCAAAAGTATCTCCAACCGACAATTCCGCCAGTTTGATACCTTCCTTGCTCAGCGGAGTCTCGCGCGTAACGAGAGCAGTGCCACGAATCAGCACGTAAAAATAGTCTCCCTCAGCACCTTGCTTCAGGATGACATCACCCGTGCGATAGTTGATTTGTTGCATGCGCATGAAGATCGCCTGGATGTTCGCGGGCGGAATCTTGTGGAATGCTTTGGTCTGCAACAGCATCGTCATCCAGTCCTGACTGGATTGATCGGACTTTCCCGCCAGCTCCGATACTTCGTAAGTACCGGTCTGGTCCCACGTCAACATGACATCGAGGAGGTCGCTGTCTATAGAAATAAATTGAACACGATCCCTGGCACGTCCCGAAACGCGACGTGGAAAAACGGGGGCAACGGGATTTCGCGCCAACTCGGTACCGCCTTTGACGGCGCCAACAATTTTTCCCTGATCGACCAGCTCGAGAACGCCTGAAACGATATACAGCGTGCGTTTCTCGGTGTCGCCTTCTTTGAACAGTAATTGACCCGGCGACATCTCTCGAATTTGCACCTTGCGCGCGAGTGCCGCGAGATTATCTCGCTTCAGTCCGTCTAGCGGAGAAAATCCTCTGAGCAGCTCTGTGCTTACCTGCTCACTAGCCATTATTCATCCTGTTTTCACTCGAGTTTCGCTCATGGGGCGCCAAGGCCCCGTCAGTGGCGTATTCTACCGTTAATTCAATAACTTCGGATACTATGTCATGTGCGCAGCGTGAAGCGGCGCACAGTTTGTTTGGGAGTTCTGGGACGTATGAGACCTCGGTCACAGCCCAGACCACCCGGGGTGCGGTTCGAACCGCTCGCCGTGGGCTTTCGCAAGTTCATTCAGCCGCATGACGACCGCGGTCGTGCCGCGTTCCTTTGCGTAATGCAAGGGGCCACCCCGAAACGGCGCAAAGCCGGTGCCGAATATCACGCCTGCGTCCAGAAGATCAGCGTCGGCGACAACCTTGTCATACAAACAAGCGACGGCTTCGTTCACCATTGGCAATATCAGTCGATCTTCGATATCGGCGGGTAAGTGGGTGGATTTGCTACCGTTGTCGGGGGACTTCTTTAGCGCCTTGCCATTCTCCCAAACATAGTAACCCTGTCCTGATTTTCGACCGAGCAGCCCTTTGTCGACCATCGCCTGCAGTGTTGCGGGCACTGGTCGGTTCATTGATGCCCCGAGAACTTTCGACACATGCAACGCGACATCCAGTCCCACGCTGTCGGCCAGCTCAACTGGCCCCATCGGCATGCCAAACGCGACCGCTACCTTATCGATCTCTGCGAGTGCCACTCCTTCCTCGGCGAGATGCATGGCCTCACTCATGTAAGGCGCAAGAATTCTGTTGACGACAAAACCCGGCGAACTTCTGCACTCCAGTGGCAATTTTGCTATGCCTTTGGTAAACGCGAATCCGATGTCCAAGGCATCCTGATCGGTGTCATCACAGCGTATCACTTCGACCAGGGGCAGCATGGCGACAGGATTGAAAAAGTGCAGTCCGATGAAACGCTGCGGTTCACGCAATACTGTGCGCAATTCTTCCAGCCGAATACTTGAAGTATTGGTCGCCAGTATCGCGCCCGGCTTCATCTTCGCCTGCAGAGACTCGTAAAGCGCCTGTTTCGCTTCCAGATTCTCATAGATAGCCTCGATGACAAGATCCGCATCGATGGCGCCAATTCCGTCAACATCCGACCGCAGTCGTTCCGTTGTCGTCTTTCGCAACTCGTCGTCGCGTACCCGTTTCGCGAATAATTTCGCTGCGCGCTCCATCGCCGGATCAATATATTTTTGTTCGCGATCCTGAAGCGTCACTGTATGACCTCTAAGCGCACACCAGGCTGCGATATCGCCACCCATTACCCCGGCGCCAACGACGTGCACGTGCTTCACCTCAGTGTCAGTCTTTTTTCCCTGGCTCTTCAGGCGATTTTGCAAAAAGAAAACCCTGACGAGGTTTCTGGATGTACTCGAACACATCAGTTCTGCAAAGCTGCTTGCCTCGACTTCATAACCCGTCGTCGTCGATGCGCCGTCAGCGGTCCAGTTAGCGATCATCGCGTAAGGAGCAGGATAGTGATCCTCCCGCGCTTTCTCCCGGACCTGTTTCAATAGCATCTTGCGAACAGCCGGGCGCAGAAATGCCAGCCCCAACATTTGGTCGACCAGCGGGGCGCGTTTTTTAGGGGGTCGCTTGGAAATTAGCGCCATCGCATCAACGCGCCACTGCTCTTCGGACGTGATTTTGTCTACCAGGCCAATCGCTTTGGCCTTATCGGGAGCGATTGGCGCGCCCGTAAGCATAAGTTGCATTCCTGCACGTACGCCACACAACTGAATTGCCCTGACCGTTCCACCAAATCCGGGATGCAGTCCAAGATTGACTTCCGGCAGTCCGAGTATTTTCTTCGTTCCGGAAAAAACAATGCGGTAGTCACAGGCTAATGCCAGTTCGAGGCCACCGCCAAGACAAAAACCGTTGATAACAGCGACGGTGGGACAACGCAGATCCGCCAACTTATCCATGAGCTGCTGCCCGAGTCGTACGACTTCACGGGCGCGCTCGACAGAGTCAATCTTGACGAACTCTTTGATATCGGCACCCATGACGAAGCTCTGATCCTTGCCCGACCATAAAACCAGTCCCGCTGGTGCCTGTCGAGTCAGCGGATCGAGTACATCGTTGAACTCGTGCATGATCTCCGACGAAAGCACGTTGACCTTCGACTCCGCTGTGTCCAGGCACAACCACACCACGCCAGTGTCGTCTGTATTCGTTTTCCAGTGTTGCATAGCTATCTCGGCTCAAAATCACAAATAATCGGTAAATGATCGGACAAACGCACGTTCGGGACTTCGAATCCCGTTACGTCGATACCGTCCTGGTAGAGGACGAAATCCAGTTCCTTGCGCGGCGACCGGCTAGGGTAGGTGGGCAGGCTTTCCGTATTGGCAGACCTCAAACCGGCCGCCTTCATGAACAGGTAGATCTCATTTTCGCCCCAGAACGTATTGAAATCGCCTGTGACGACCACCGGTTTCTTCGTATTCATGATCAGATCGTAGAGGTGCCGCAGCTGTAAATGGCGGTGCCGGTACTTAAGCGACAAGTGCACCAGAAAAATCGCGTAATCCTTCATTTCCAACTCGATGATCAGGCGCTTGATGCCGGTATCGAAATAGTGAAACTTCTCGCCATGAACTCGGCGTGCGGCCATGAAGGCGTTGCCTTGCTTGCGAACAATCGGGAGCAACTTGTTGAACGATTTCTCACCGTACTTCGTTTCGTAGGACGTATTCATGCCAAGGTCGGCCGCCAACTTCTCGGCCTGGTTGACGTTACGACTGCGAATGGAGCCCGTATCGACCTCAATGAGGCCGACGATATCCGGGTCAGCGGATTTGATGAATTTTGTGATATCGGGGAGTACCGATTGATTTCCGAGCACATAACCGGCACCCGGCAGCGGCATATGCAGACTGGCGCCGCCGCCGACCGCGTATCGAATATTGTATTGAAGGAGGCGCATGCAATGCATACGATACCGAAACGGCCGCTGTAGCGCTATGCGGGCGTGCGAGGAATTAATTCGCTAGACTTGGGTCGTCATATAGATAGGAGCAACAGGTGTCCGAAAAGAACCCGATTACTGTCTTCGCATCCCATGCATTTGAGGAAAGCGACGATTACCTGCGCCTGTTTGAATTCCTCGAGGGCGTTGACAGTTTTTATTACCTCAATGTCAGCAAGCCGGAAAACGTTCCCCTAACGGGCGGACTACAAGCCATCAAGGATGAACTAATTGAACAGATTAAGGCCGCCGAGGCGGTGGTCATCTTGTCCAGCACCTATGAACTGCGACTGGATATTGTGCGTTTCATAATGGATGTCGCGGAAGCGAACAGCAAAGGCATGATCGCCCTTCGACCTTTCGGTGTATCTGCCGACACTCCTCAGGAATTGCAGCAGCGGTGTCAGGAGATCATTGAGTGGAATGACCGCGAAATGGTCGACGCGCTGCGTCGCCAGGCGCGCGGTGAGGACACCTCGAGGTGGGAAGTCCTCGACTTTCCCGGTTTCGATGCGGATGGGCCTACCGATTAGGCCAGTCATAATCGCCCACAGGGGAGCGTCGGGTTATTTGCCGGAACATACGCTCCAAGCCAAGGCCCTTGCTTACACCATGGGCGCTGATTACCTCGAACAGGACGTCGTCGCGACCCAGGACGATCAGCTCGTTGTATTGCATGACATTCATCTGGATCGCGTAACGGACGTTGCCGAACGATTCCCGGGGCGCGATCGCCTTGACGGACGGTTCTACGTTCGCGACTTTTCCCTGCACGAAATTCGATCGCTTAGAGTGCATGAGCGCATGAACGCCGACGGATCCCCGGTCTACCCGGGACGGCCGCCTGGGACCGAAGAATATCGTGTGCACACGTTTTCAGAAGAGCTCACTTTTATCGCCGAGCTGCAGGTGACGGGCGGACGCCCTGTCGGTATTTATCCGGAAATCAAAAGTCCTGCCTGGCACAAAGAAGAGGGTTTTGACATCACGCCATCATTCCTGAATGTGCTCAGTGAGCATGGTTACGTGGCGCATACCGATCCGGTTTATGTGCAGTGCTTTGACGATCAGGAATTGGTGCGCGTACGTGAGGTTCATAACTGCTCCCTGAAGTTAATTCAGCTGATTGGTGACAATGAGTGGGGCGAAGCTGATACCGATTATGATCAGCTTTGCAGCTCTCGCGGTCTCAAACGCCTCGCGAAAACGGTCGACGGTATCGGACCGTGGATAAACCACCTGTATCGTCTGAGGTCTGATCGGCAAATCGAGGACTCCGGCTTGGTAGCCAGGGCGCACGAGCAGGGGCTGGCTGTGCATCCATTTACGTTTCGCAGCGACGATCTTCCACCGGGCTTCGGGTCCTTTGCCGAACTGATGCGTTTTGCTGTCGACAAGCTGTCGATTGACGGTCTGTTTACGGACTTTCCCGACCTGGCCCGGGCGCAAGCGAATAGTTAGTCGGCGAAAACTCAGTATTGAGCCGCTCGCACACGGCTTTTCGGGCCGATTTCAGGCGATGGGTAGCCCCTGCGAATTGCTAACTGAAGCGGCCTCCGCCAGGGATGCCGAAGAACTCACCGCCCTGGTTGCGACTGAGGCATGGCGGATCGAAGACAAGTTCAGCCGGTACTTGGGCGGGAATATCATCGCAGAGATCAATTCCGCGAACGGCCGACCCATCGAGGTTGATGAAGAGACCGCCCAGCTTCTCGATTTCGCCGCAACGCTACATCAGTTGAGCGACGGCGCTTTCGACATCACATCGGGCGTGCTGCGGCGAGCGTGGACCTTCGATGGCAGCGACCGAATTCCTGCGGACGAAACCGTGACCGAACTGCTGCACCTGGTCGGCTGGAAACGCTGCGAATGGCATGCTCCTGTTTTGCAGTTGCCGCAGAACATGGAGATCGATCTCGGCGGGATTGGCAAGGAGTACGCTGTTGATCGAGCCGTTCTTGAATTGCGCGCAAGTGTGGCTGTTCCGTGCCTCGTCAACTTCGGCGGGGATTTGGCAATTACCGGGCCGCCGCAGCTGCGGAATGCCTGGAGCATCGGAATTGAGGGAATTGAACTCGATGCGGCCGATAAATTGATCGAGCTGAGACAGGGCGCGATAGCGACCAGCGGGGATGCGCGACGTTTTGTGCGGCGCAACGGCATTCGATACGGTCATGTCATCGATCCCAGAACAGGCTGGCCGGTTTCCGATGCTGCGTCGTCGATCACGGTCGCCGCCGATACCTGCACACAAGCCGGCACTCTAGCCACGCTGGCCATGCTGAGGGGGCGCGACGCCGAACGGTTTCTGGACGGGCAGGCGGAGCAATATTGGTGCAGACGCTGACCGTGATGATGCGAAGTAACATACAAAATGACGTGTAACTAATTGTTTTTTAATGATATAGGATGTGGTTGCCTTTTGGCAGTCGACCATTTATGGTCTAGGCGGTCCGATTTGCGCTTTGCAGGACTGAGAACTCTGTCCTTTATTGGTCATCGAAATCAAATAATCATGACGCGATGTTTGTAGAACTCCCGAATGAGCTCATTTTCTTCTCTGCTGGCGCCTTCCTGCTCGGTTGGATCCTGGCGACGATTAGTAGCAGTCTTGGTGCGCGATACCGAGCCAGAAAACGCGATCCACGCGACGATCGGATTCGTGCGCTTGAGGCAGAGCTTCGAATCGCCAAAGCCGAACGCAGCGATGCCAGATCCGATGCGGAGAAGCTCGAAGAGACTCTGAAGGAAACGACTATCGGTTTGGAGCGACGTGATAACGTTATATCCGAACAGCAAGCGAAGCTCGAAAAAGTATCATCGGACCTTAAAGATTCCGTTCTGAAGACACGTGAGTTACGCGCTGAACTTACGGAAAGGGCTACGCAAAACGTGCATGCAGAAGCCAAGATCCGCGAGGTTCAAACCGAGCTCTCGGTAGCACAAGCTTCGACTGACATGATTGCGACGGGAGTTCTCGACTATTCATTTGTTCCCGACGAAGAAGATGCGGATGACGCCGCCAGGGTTTTTCACGATGCGCTCGGAAGGCTTGGCAAGGCATCCACCTAGCCATTTCCTGCTCGCCATTTTCCTGTGTTTCAGCTCCGCGTGTTCCCCCGAACGCATTCCCGTGCACCTCGAATTTGTTCCGACCTGGGAAGGACTGCCGCTTCATTGCAGTGCTGCAGACACACGCTTGACGGACTTGAGATTCTTCGTGTCCGAAGTCTCTTTCATTGATTCTATGGGACTTCAGCACGATTTTGCGATGACCGCCGATGGCCGTTGGCAGCAGGAGGGGGTTGCACTAATTGACTTTGATAACGGCGAAATGGCGTGTCTGAATGGCAGCGGTGACACGAACTCTTCAATATCAGGGACAGTCGAGTCCACCGATTACGTGGGTTTACGATTTACGATCGGAGTGCCATTCGACCTCAACCACGCGAATCCGTTGACCGCCAAGCCACCGCTTAACGATCCGGCGATGCACTGGCACTGGCGATCAGGCTACAAGTTTCTGCGCGCTGGCGTAGCGACCCCGACAGACGGTTTCTGGATTCATCTTGGCAGTACCGGCTGCGAGGGTACGGTGCAGAATATTACCGGATGCCGTTCGCCAAACCGTGTAGCCGTTGAATTAGCCGATTTCGCTCCTTCCTCGGATCGTATCGAGATAGAGTTGTCGGCACTCTTCCAAAATGTCGATCTGGGCGACGGAGTGCCGAGTGATTGTTCGTCCGGCCCTGCTGAATCTTCCTGCGCCGAGCCATTCGAGGCCCTGGGCCTAAAATTCAACAGCGATGAACGCCCGCAATCTCAAATCGTTTTTCGAGTGTTGCATTGAAGCGATTCTTGGGCATTGCCGGAGTCGTTGCGGCGATCGTAATCGCAGTCACTCTCTATCCCTCAACACGCCCTCCATACGACTGGCATCTGCCCACCGACTTCCCGTTGCCCGTTGTGCCAGACGACAATCCGATGAGTGCGCCAAAGGTCGAGCTTGGGCGTTGGCTGTTCTATGACACGCGATTGTCTGGCAACCGAACGATGTCCTGCGCGACCTGCCACCTGCAGGCTCTGGCATTTACCGATGGCAAGCCAAGCTCGATTGGATCTACCGGTGTCGCCCATCCAAGAAGCTCGATGAGCCTCATCAATGTCGCGTATGCCAGCCGTTTGACCTGGGCGAATCCGTTACTGAGCCGTCTCGAGGATCAAGCCCTGACGCCGTTGTTAGGCGATCATCCGATTGAGATGGGAATGGCAGGTCGGGAGGCGGACATAGGCGCGTTGCTGGAATCCGTCGAGCACTATCGAGGGCTGGCCAAGGCGGCTTTCCCGCGCGATAAGAATCCGTACTCACTGCTCAATGCAGTACGCGCGATCGCTGCTTTCGTGAGGTCAATCGTAAGTTACAACGCACCCTACGACCGTTATATGGCGGGCGATGCCAGCGCACTCTCTGCTTCCGCCGAGAAAGGCATGGAATTGTTCTTTTCCGAGCGACTGGAATGCTTTCATTGCCACGGTGGCTTCAATTTCACGGACAGCACGACGCACGCAACATCCGTGGTCGAACAGGTCGGCTTTCATAACAACGGGCTGTACAACCTCGGCGGCAGCGGGGCCTATCCGCAAGACAACACTGGCTTGTTCGATATGACGGGCAAGGTGCGCGACATGGGACGTTTCAAGGCACCGTCATTGCGCAATAGTGCGCGCACAGCGCCTTACATGCACGACGGCAGCATCGCCACACTGAATGAGGTTCTAACACACTATGCGCGTGGCGGGCGCTTGATCGAGGAGGGAGCGCGAGCGGGTGATGGTCGCCTCAGTCCTTTCAAATCCGAATTCATTACTGGATTCGAGTTGAGCAACGAAGAACGTGCGAGTCTCATCGACTTCCTCACCGCGCTGACCGATGAAGCCGCCCTGTCTGATGAGCGATGGACGGATCCGTTCGCAAAATAACGGTGCGTCACGATTCGCGCGATGCTGCCGACCATTGGCAGGAAACGTATCAATCTGCTATACCTTGAAAAAAATCATGAAGAGCGGATCAACATGAGCATATTGACATTGTGGCAGCCAATCCTGTTGTCAGCTGCGCTGGCGTTTTTTGCCGGTTCGATCATCTGGATGTTTATGCCCTGGCACAAAATGGACTGGAGCAAGGCACCGGACGAGGAGGGCGTTCGCAATGCTCTTCGCGGCCTGGCGCCGGGACAATATAATCTCCCGCATTGCGCGGATCAGGCTGCTTTCAAAGACCCGGACATGCAGCAAAAGTTCAAAGATGGCCCGCTCGCCTTCATCACAATCATGCCATCCGGCTTACCCGTCATGGGCCCAAAATTGTTGTTGATGTTTGCCTACAACATCGCAGTCGCGATTGTTTGTGCCTACTTCGTTAGCCGCACTCTGGCGCCCGATGCTGAATACCTCGCGATATTTCGGGTCAGCGGGGCA